>JAYVVO010000256.1:0-32347 GCA_043786955.1 Saprospiraceae bacterium | reverse complement strand
ACTGTTATTTCAATCAGCATCGAATCGGGTTCATCACTCTGATGATCTTTGCAGGGCCACCAAGAACTGGCGCCTAAACCTTGACAAGACGTTGAAATATACGGCAAGTAATCATTTTTTCCCCACTGAAATCCACCTTCCCAAGGCGGATTTGTTGCAATGTGCGGTTTACCATGATAATAAACACCGATTTCATAAATTGAATTTACTTTGCAAACATTTGGTAATGTTACTAAATGTGCATTGATGCCCTCATCGAAAATTTTGCATTTTTGCGATAAATAAATTATAGAATCAATCTTTAAATCGGGTTGTAAATCAATTTGTAAAACGGAATCGCTTTTAAGTGCTTTAAATCGAATAAAATTTACGCCTTGAATCGTTTGATTATCAATATCTGGTTTGATTTTTAGCGTGTAATGAGTTACATCCCACCATGCGCGTTCTTTTGTAATCGAACCGCGTAAAGTATCGTTATGGTTATAGACGTGCGAGTTTTGACTGCATCCAATTTGGTGAATTGAAAACAAAGCAATAATAACTAAAGATAGTTTTTTAATCTGGTGAAACACGTTATGATGGTTAATGATTAATTAAATATTCGCGCCAAAAATAGCATACTCTAAAGCATCCGAAGGTGTATCAAGTAAATACCGTTTAAAGTCTTCCTTGTTTTTGTTAGTCAATTTTTCTAAAAGTTTATTCAAAAGTTTAACTTCATCCTGCGTATATTCTTTTAAAATATCTTCAAAATCAGAAAGTTTTATATCTACTTTTTCTAAAAGCATTAACCCACTTTGAGTAATGGCAATACTCACGCGCCGTTTATCGGCGGTATCGGTTTTCTTTACCACCCATTTTTTTTCAACTAGCCTATCCACCAAACGTGAAGTATCGCTCATTTTATCGAGCATCAATTCTCGAAGGTCTTGCGTAGAAAAAGTTTTTTCACTTTCAATTGTCATGCGACTTCGCAAAATCCTAAGTGCATTAAGTTGTTGTTGCGTGAGTTCAAAAGGCTCTAAAATAGTTATAATTTCTGTACGTAACCAGTTTGAGCACCAGAGTAAATTTAAACGTAGCTTGTGGTATTCATTTTTAAAAGTACCTTCCATACAAATTTTATAAAATCAAATTTACGTACAAAATTAAGATTCTTTGTTATAAACATCTATAAAATTAGACTTCCTCTTAATTTTATTCCAAATTTTATAATAAATTACAATAAGTGCGTTCATGTTGATTAATTTTAGCCCGAGATAATGAGCTTTGAACTACTATTGTTAAGCGAGGCTCATATATCAAAGCTCATAGCTAATTAAAACTTATCACTATTAATATGTCGGTACATACTGAAATTAAACGCGTAACGGTTAACACGCTTTTGAACATGAAGCAGAAGAAACAATTTATTTCTATGCTAACTTCTTACGATTATTCTTTGGCGCGAATTGTTGACGAAGGCGGTGTTGATGCTATATTAGTAGGCGATAGCGCGAGCAACGTTATTGCAGGACATGAGACTACGCTACCAATTACTTTAGACCAAATGATTTATCACGCCCAATCGGTAGTGCGAGGCGTTAAACGCGCTTTGGTTATTGTAGATTTGCCTTTTGGTTCTTATCAAGGCAGTTCTCGCGTAGCTTTAGAATCTGCAATTAGAATTATGAAGGAATCGGGAGCCCATGCAGTGAAATTAGAAGGAGGTTTAGAAGTCGAGTCAAGTGTAAAAAAAATACTTTCTGCAGGTATTCCGGTGATGGGTCATTTAGGTTTAGTACCTCAAAGTATTTATAAATTCGGCACGTATGCCGTGCGCGCTAAAGAAGATGCCGAAGCAGAAAAACTCAAATCAGATGCTTTACTGTTGCAAGAATTAGGTTGTTTCGGCATAGTTTTAGAAAAAATTCCAGCTACTTTAGCGAAAGAAGTTTCAGAAAGTTTACAAATTCCAACCATTGGAATTGGCGCAGGAAAAAATTGCGACGGTCAAATTTTAGTCTTGCATGATATGCTCGGCATTAATAATGAATTCAAACCACGCTTTTTGCGTCAATATGCTGACTTATACAACGTAATTAAAAATGCTGTAACGCATTACGTGGAGGATGTTAAATCAAATAATTTTCCGAGTGATTCGGAACAGTATTAGCTTATAGCTATAAGCCCCGCTCAAGATTGGCAGCTCATTGCTCAAAGCTTAAAGGTCACAGTTCAATCAATGTTATGAAAAACAAAACAGGTGCGCCGGATAATTTAGACAAGAACGACATAAAGATCGAGACGATTGCGCTATTGAGCGACATTGCGGATTTATCCACAACGCTATATGCTGAGCGCAAACATTCGGTTTTGATTTTGCTGCAAGGGATTGATGGTTCTGGAAAAGATGGTATAACCAAAGATGTGTTCGGAGCAATTTCAGCTTCGTTTCTGAGGTATCATGCTTTTAAAAAACCTTCCGATGAGGAAATGGCGCACGACTTTTTGTGGCGTGCTCACAATTTTGTGCCACAAAAAGGCGAAATAACTATTTTTAATCGCTCCTATTACGAAGATATTTTGATACAATACGTGCATGGTTGGATTGACGATAAACGTCGCGATGTGCGCATGGAGGCTATAAATGCTTTTGAAAAATTATTAGATGCCGATAATAACACAACCGTCTTAAAGTTTTTTCTGAATATTGGATATGAAAAGCAAGAAGAGAAATTAACAGAGCGTGTTAACGTGCGTAAAAAGCAGTGGAAACACAGTGATGGAGATTGGGAAGAGCGTAAACTTTGGGATAAATATCAGACTGCGTACCAATACATTTTGGATAATTCTAAAATAAAATGGACGACCGTTCCGTGTGATAATGATTGGTATAGAAATTATGTGGTGGCTAAAGAACTACATAAAACTTTGACGGATTTAAATCCGAAATATCCTGAGCTTGTCTCAAAAATTTTTAAAAAATAAAAAATTAGTTGTTCGTTGTTAGTTGCTCGGTTAAGAGTACTCTATGACGAACAACTAACAACTAACAACTAACAACTAACAACTAACAACTAACAACTAACAACGAAATTATGCAATTACGAAAAAACATTGTAGCCGGCAACTGGAAAATGAATAAAACCGCTGTCGAAGCCGCAGCACTTATCAACGAAATCAATCAGGGGGCGAGCGGATTGCAAAATGTGCAGTTGGTTTTATGCACACCAGCGATTTATTTAGAAAGTGCACGCAAAAACGCACACGAAACAATTTCTATTGGTGCGCAAAATTGTTATTGCGAAATAGCGGGTGCATTTACGGGAGAAATTTCTGCTGCCATGTTAAGTAGCGTTGGAGTCTCACACGTTATAATTGGACACAGCGAACGCCGTCAAATTTTTTCCGAAAAATCAAAACTGCTTTCTAAAAAAGTTGATATAGCTTTAGTATATGGTTTAACACCCATTTATTGCTGCGGCGAGCCGTTAGAAATTCGTGAAACAGGATTACATTTTAGTTACGTGAAATCACAAATTACACGCGAACTTTTCCATCTTTCTGAAACTGATTTTAGCAAATTGGTGATTGCTTACGAACCGATTTGGGCAATCGGCACGGGTAAAACAGCGACAGTTGACGAGGCGCAAGAAATGCACGCCGCTTTGAGAAATCATATTTCTAAAAAATATGGCAAAGATGTAGCTGATAGCATTAGCATTTTATATGGTGGTAGTTGCAATGCAGCTAACGCTGCCTCAATTTTTTCTCAACCAGACGTTGACGGTGGTTTGATCGGTGGCGCATCTTTAAAATCTACAGACTTTTTAACGATAGCTCAATCTTTTCCAAAATAGAATTTATATTTTTTGTAAAATTTCTTTTTTACTTTTTATGCTTCTGTAAACGTAGTTTTGCAATATCAATCACAAAAAGCAAAGCGAATAGTTTTATTAACTATTCGCTTCGAATTATAGAAACCCAATTACCAAATCATCTACATCAACGAGTGAGCGTTCTTTTAAAAAAATCTTACTTATTTTAGCGCTTTTAGGCGCAGTGATAGTTGTTTCCATTTTCATTGCTTCAATGACGAAAAGTGGTGCATCCCGTTCTACCTCTTCGCCTTCTTTTACAAAAATTTTACTGATACTTCCTTTGAGCGGTGAGCCGATTTGAGAAGCACTCGTTACTTTCTGATTTGTAATAAGAATTGTTTTTGCTTTTTTATCGCGCACACTAATTGAGCGCGTTTGACCATTTAATAGAAAAAAAATGGCTCGCTCTCCAGCTTCATTCGGCTCAGTCATGTTTAAAAACTTGAGTAAAATAGATTTACCTTTAGCAATTTCAACAATAATTTCCTCATTAAATTTCAACCCGTATAAAAACGCAGGTGTTGGAATATTGCGAACATCGCCAAATTCTTCAAAATGTGTATTAAATTCCTCAAAAACTTTCGGATACATTTGCCAACTCAGAAAGTCGAGATCGTGCACGTATGGTCCGAATTTTTGTTTGAATAAAATTTTTTCTGCATCAATATCAATGGGTGGCAGATATTCATTCGGATTTTTATCGTTCGGCTTTTCATTTTTTAAAATAATTTTCTGAATTTCACTCGGAAATCCCCCTGGATTTAAACCTAAATCGCCGCGCATCATTTCTTTCACCGATTCTGGAAAATTTAGTGTATCGCTTTTAGAAAAAATATCTGCGGTGGTTAAATCATTTGCAGTCATAAACATTGCCATATCGCCAACAACTTTGGAGGAAGGCGTTACTTTAATGATATCGCCAAACATTTGGTTGGCAGCTTCATAATTTTGTTTAATAGTTTCAAACTGATTTTCCAATCCGAGGCTTCTCGCTTGCGATCGCAAATTAGAATATTGTCCGCCTGGAATTTCATTATCAAAAACTTCTGCAGTCGAAGCGCGTAAATCGGATTCAAACGGATAATAATAATCGCGCACAGCCTCCCAATAATTTGAAAAAGCATTGAGTGTTTTTAAATCAATATCTTTCGCACGTTCATGGGGTTGCAACATGGCGACGATAGAATTAAAACTGGGCTGAGATGTTAATCCTGAAAAGGACGACATGGCTACATCAATAATATTCACGCCAGCATTTACGGCTTCTAAATACGTTGCAGATTGAATGCCACCTGTATCATGCGTATGAAGATGGATCGGAATCGAAATTTTTTCTTTCAATTTTTCAATTAAAATACGCGCTGACAAAGGTTTCAACAAACCAGCCATATCTTTAATCGCTAAAATATGCGCGCCTTCATCTTCGAGTCGTTGCGCCATATCCATGTAGTAGTGCAAATTAAATTTCTGCCTATGGGGATCTAAAATTTCGCCTGAATAACAAATACACGCTTCAGCAATTGCATTTGGAATGGAAACTACAGTGCGAATGGAAGTTCGCATAGAATCTATGTTATTGAACGAATCGAAAATGCGGAAAATATCTATGCCACGCTCGGCAGCTGTTTCAATAAACTTCACGACAATATTATCGGGGTAGGCTTTATATCCCACCGCGTTTGATCCGCGCAATAACATTTGAAATAAAACATTTGGTACAGCGGCGCGCAATAGTTGAAGACGTTTCCAAGGACACTCTTTTAAAAAACGTAGCGCGACATCGAAAGTCGCTCCGCCCCACATTTCTATTGAAAAAACTTTATCACCGAGCAACTGTGCATAACTCTCTGCCACGTTCGTCATGTCGAGTGTTCGCAGTCGCGTTGCTATTAACGATTGGTGCGCGTCACGCCAAGTCGTATCGGTATATTGAATTTGTTTTTCATTTTTTAAATCTATCAAAAATTGAGAGCGGCCTTTTTTAATTAATGCGTCTCGTGTACCTAAACCTCGTAGGTTTTCAAAACCTGCGAGGTTTTTTGGAACTACAGGCACTCTAAATAAATTATTTTTTTTCGGATCAATAAACGGCACATCTTTATTGCCATTCACGATTGTCTCAGCTAAAAATTTAAGAATTTTTGTACCGCGATCTTGTCGGCGCGGCATTTCTAAAAGATTGGGATGCGTTGCGATAAAATTAACGGTGCATTCTCCCTTTCGGAACGTTGCATCACGCAGCATATTTTCCAAAAAGCCGATATTTGTTTGTACTCCGCGAATTCTAAATTCACTCAATGCACGCAAAAGCCTATCGGCAGCACCCGTATAAGTTCTTCCCCATCCAGTTACTTTTACTAAAAGTGAATCGAAAAACGGCGAAATTTGTGCACCAGCATACGCACTGCCAGCATCTAAACGAATACCGAAACCACCTGCCGAGCGATAGGCGATTAAAGTTCCATAATCGGGTTTAAAATTTTCTTCTGGGTTTTCTGTCGTGATGCGACATTGAATGGCAAAACCCGAACACGTAATTTCTTCTTGCGTGAGTAAAAGTTTTTTATGACTCAGTTCATAACCTTCTGCAATCAGAATTTGTGAGCGCACAATATCAATGCCTGTAATTTCTTCTGTAATGGTGTGTTCAACTTGAATGCGCGGATTAACTTCTATAAAATAAACGCTTTCGTCGCTATCCACTAAAAACTCTACCGTTCCTGCATTCTGATAACCGACGTGTTTACCAATTTGTAAAGCGTAGGCATAAAGCTTTTCTTTCGTTTCTTGTTTTAATGTTATGGAAGGTGCGATTTCTACTACTTTTTGAAAACGCCTTTGCACCGAGCAATCGCGCTCGAACAGATGCACTAAATTCCCGTGCATGTCACCGAGGAGTTGAACTTCGATGTGTTTTGGATTTTCTATAAATTTTTCAATAAACAATGTGCCATCGCCGAACGCTTTGAGTGCTTCACTTGCAGCATCGTAATAGCCGCGTTTTAATTCTTCGTCATTTCTGACGACGCGCATTCCACGTCCGCCACCACCCGATGCCGCTTTCAACATGATTGGAAAACCAACACGGTGTGCTTCAGAAAGTGCGATTTCTTCCGTCGTTAAAGAAATTTTTGAATCTGGAATCATTGGAATATCCAACGCGCGCGCCACATTTTTCGCAGCAATTTTATCTCCTAATTGCATCATCACTTCTGGGGAAGGACCGATAAATACAATACCTTCCTCTCGACATCTGCGCGCAAACTGAACATTCTCGCTTAAAAAACCATAACCTGGGTGAATAGCCTCAGCACGGTTGAGTTTTGCGACGCGCAATATTTCCTCAATATCTAAATAAGGTTTTAATGGTTGATCGTTCGCACCAATTTGATACGCTTCATCGGCTTTGTAACGGTGCAAAGAATATCTGTCTTCATAAGTAAATACTGCAATCGTCCCGATATGCAATTCAGAAGCGGCACGTAAAATACGAATAGCAATCTCGCTTCTGTTAGCTACTAAAATTTTTTTGAACCGTTTATATTGCTCCTCCATACGTTTTTATTATTTCTTGCAAAAGTAAGTCTGTAGATAAGATTTTAGAAAGATGTTAACAACATTAGAACTTTTTATTTTTATTTTTCCTAAAATTTTAGATTTTTTAAAAAAAGAATAGGTTTGGCATTGTAATTGAAGGGGGTTAGAGTATACCTTATTTATGCTTATAGGCAGACTTTCTCAATTTTTTTTAACCATCACATTTTCATTATCATAATTAAGTAATTCCCCCCCCGTTAATAATTTTTAAATGTACTCGAACAACCTGAACAGAAGTTTAGAGTGTCATTTTAAAATTTACTTGAACATTTTTATTATTTTTTTATTATTCGCTTCCTTCCCACTGTTGGCTCAAAATGACGCTTACAATTCGACGAATATTAAAATGCACCCGGATGCAAGCGTGGGCATTTATGGCTCATGGACTGAAAACGGTGTATTCAGAAACAACAGAGGTTCAGTTTATTTTAATGGCATCTATAACAAAAAGCAAAATTTTGACGGACCAATGCCCGTTGATTTTGAATTTTTGGAGCTAAACAACTCTAAGGGTCTCTACACTAATTTGTATATTGGAATAACGCGACTCCTTAATTTTAACAAGGGCATCATACACACCTCGAGAATTAACCCAAACTTTTTAGTTGATTTTTTGAATAATGCAACTTACAAAAATGTCGCTGACGATAGACACATAGATGGTTACGTTGCCAAAACGGTTAGAGATACTTTCGCTTTTCCGATCGGTGATGAGGCAGAGTTTCGTCCCGCAATTATTACAAATTTAGATACGCGATTAATCAGTAGTATTGCTTGTTATTTTCGTGGAAGCCCTAACACTGCAACGCTACCAACAGGCGCACCTTTTAATACAACCCAAAAAGAAGATATTATTCAGCAAGTAAGTACGATTGAATATTGGCACATAAAAGGCGATGCACCGGTAACAGTTACATTGACTTGGAATCAGAAGAGCCAAATCGCAACGCTTACCAATTCTGATTTAAACAGATTGACTATTGTGTCTTGGAATGGCGCGCGGTGGATTAATTTAGGTGTTATAAACGAACAAGGTGATTTAAAAAATGGCAGAATAACTTCTCGTGCAGTGGTGCCTGATAGTTTTTTTGTTTTTACTTTTGCTTTGGCGCAAAAAGATGTACGTTGCTTCACATCGGTTAACGCTGTAAAAATTAAGGGCAATAATATTGTGTGCAATGGTAAATCTATCCCGCTTGATGCTGGAACTGGATTTAAACGGTATAAATGGTCAACGGGCGAAGAAACAAAAATTATTAATGTCAACACCGCTGGAAAATATTATGTCTTTGCTTGGGATTCTTGCGATGTGGCGCACAGTGATACTATTTTAGTCAAAACGCTGCCATCTGTTAAAATTACCACGCGAAACACAACGTGCTACGGCAGAAGCGACGGCGCTATCAATTTTTTATCAGATGTAACAGGTATGACGATTACGGTAAATAATGTAACTGTCACGCCAGATAAACTTAAAAATCTTTCGGCAACGAGTTATAGTGTTCACATTGAAAGTCCGAAATTTTGTCCTTTAGACACAGTTATAATTATTAAAGAGCCTGCACTAAAACCCATCAAAATAATATCTGATTCTCTGATAGTTTTTGAAGGTTCGACTGTCAAACTCAGCACAAAAAGTACCGACATTTTATACAATCCTAAATATTGGCAATGGCTACCACCTGATATTGTGAGTTGTATAAATTGCCCAACGACTACGGCTAAAATTGAACGCGAAACAATTTTTAAAGTTTTGGTTCTCGATTCATTAGGTTGTTCCGCTTCGGATGAGATAACTATTAAAGTCAATAAGGACGATAGATACGCGCTTTATGTACCGAATATATTTAAACCAGAAAAAGAGGAATACACTGTTCTCGGAAATCCGAGTAAAGTACACGTATTGAAAATGCAAATTTTTGATCGTTGGGGTGCATTAATTTTTGAAGCAAGTGATTTTGCACCTGACGGTTCTGTAACATGGGATGGTACTTTTAGAGGAAAACAATTAAGTCTTGGAACATTTGCGGTGATAGTTGAAGCACAATTTATTGATGGAACAAGAAAAAAATATGCACGCGATTTAGTTTTAGTGCGCTAGCTGATTTAGTTGTTAATGGTTAATGGTTAATGGTTAATTATTAATGGTTAATTATTAATGGTTAATTATTAATGGTTAATGGTTAATGGTTAATATCGAGCGGCTCACTCAAGGTTAAATCCGTTGCCTTGAGTGATATTAACCATTAATAATTAATGGTTAATATCGAGCGGCTCACTCAAGGTTAAATCCGTTGCCTTGAGCGGCATTAACCATTAACCATTAATAATTAACCATTATTAAAAAATCTTTTCTTTAACCATTTAAATTTTTATTTTTATGAATTTATTTATTTTACAAGCTTTTAAAAAGTTTTCTTTCAGAATTTTTGGTACTGCCTTAATTATCTTTTTGGGTTTAAATATTTCGTTCGCTCAAACAGATGTAAAAATTGGTACAAATCCAGGTAACAAACAAGCGTCTGCTGTACTCGAATTAGAAAGCACGACGAAAGGTTTTTTAATGCCGCGAATGTCTCCAGCTCAAATGGCATCTATTTCAAATCCAGCAGTGGGTTTACAAATTTACAATACTACCGACTCATGTATTTACGTGTATCGCGGTATTTCAGGTTGGTATAGTACGTGTGGCGGATTTAATGCTTGGAGTTTATTTGGTAACACAGGCATAAATCCAACTACAAACTTTTTAGGAACTACTGATGGTCAGCCTTTGGTTTTAAAAACGAACGCGACGGAAAGATTGAGAATAGATGCCGCAGGTAATATTAATCAAACGGGGTTAGGCGCCGTTAATTTAACGGGTTTTGTTACAGCTAATGCTGGTGCAACTATTACAGGTCCAGTTGCTGGTGCTGGTTTCGTAAACATTAATACTGTTGGTGCAAATACCACAAATATTGGTACAGCCATTTCAACGACCAATATTAATGGTAACAATTTATATTTTCCAGCTTTGACAACAGGTTCTTTAACTACTGATGCGATTATTGGTGTGAATAGAGCAACAGGCAAAGCCGATACTTTAAACATTGCGAGCATTGTTTCAAATAGTTTTACAGCCAATAACGGTTTGACTAAAACGGGTTCAAATGTTGCTTTGGGTGGACCGTTGGTTGCAAATACGAGTATTGACCAAGCTACTTTTAGTTTAACGCTTGCAAACGGAACAACTAACATCAATGCAACAGGTACAGGTGCTACTAATGTTGGTAATGCTACAAGTACAACAACTGTTCTTGGTGCAACTAATGTTAATTCCACAGGCACGGCGGCGACAACCATTGGCAACGCGAGTAGTGCCGTAACAATTAATGGAACAACGGGTGTAACAGGTGTAACATCAATCAACACGGGTGCTTCTGCAACAGCAACAAATATTGGTAATGCAGCGTCAACAACAACTGTTTTGGGTGCTACAAACGTTAATACAGGAACTTCTGCAACAGCAACTAATATTGGTAATACTGCTTCAACAACAACAATTAATGGTACGAGTTTAATCGTTCCATCATTACCAGCAGGTGGTTTAACTACTGATGCACTTGTTTCAGTGAATAGATCAACAGGCAAAGCCGATACTTTAAACATTGCGAGCATTGTTTCAAATAGTTTTACTGCTAATAACGGTTTGACTAAAACGGGTAGTAATGTTGCTTTGGGTGGACCGTTGGTTGCAAATACGAGTATTGACCAAGCTACTTTTGCTTTAACGCTTGCAAACGGAACAACTAACATCAATGCAACAGGTACAGGTGCAACTAATGTTGGTAATGCTACAAGTACAACAACTGTTCTTGGTGCAACTAATGTTAATTCCACAGGTACGGCGGCGACAACAATAGGTAATGCAAGTAGTGCCGTAACAATTAATGGAACAACGGGTGTGACAGGTGTAACATCAATCAACACGGGTGCTTCTGCAACAGCAACTAATATTGGTAACGCAGCATCAACAACAACTGTTTTGGGTGCTACAAACGTTAATACAGGAACTTCTGCAACTGCAACAAATATTGGTAATGCTGCTTCAACAACAAATATCAATGGTACAACATTAAACGTGACTTCGTTGGCAAGTGGTGCTTTAACTGATTCATTGGTTTCAGTAAATCCTACAACGGGTAAAATAAATCGATTAAGTGTTGCAAACGTTGTCTCAAACAGTTTTACTGCCAATAACGGTTTGACTAAAACAGGTTCAAATGTTCAGTTGGGCGGTGCATTAGTTCAAGCGACTGCCATCACTCAGGCGGGATTTGATATTAACTATTCTGGTGGTAATGTAGCGATTGGTCAAACAACATCACCTAATTCAACTTTGCAGTTGACAGGTTCAATGGGTGTATCATATCAAAAAGTAACTTCCAACTACACAATTACTGCTTTGGATTTAATTGTTTTAGCAAATGCTACTTCAGGCGCGCTTACGTTAACTCTCCCTACCGCAAGTGCAACCCTTAAAGGAAGAACTTATTCGATTGGGAAATCTGATGAGACTACTAATTCTGTAACTTTCTCTCCTGCATTGAGCTTAACTGAAACAACGACCATTTCGAGTATAAATTTTGCTAGAAAATACCGCGTAGTTTGCGATGGCACGAATTGGTGGATTTACAGTGAATAATTTTTGGTTTAGTTATTGCATAAATAAGTTATTGCATAAATAAGTTATGAGTTGTTGGTTATGAGTTGCTTTTCATCACTCATAACACATCTTACTTAACTTTATTTCCCCCCATCTTTTTATTTTTTAAGAATCTTTACTTCACTCAAGGTCTAATTAAGACCGACAAACTCACTCAAGGCAATAAATAATGTTTAATGGTTAATGGTTAATTATGCATGGAATTAACCATTAAACATTAACCATTAACCATTGATAAAATGATAACTGAACATGAGAAAATTTCTCTACATATTTTTTTTGTTTTTATCAGCCAAGAGTTGGGCGCAGACCGATTTGAAAATTGGTGATTTACCAGGGGCTAAATCTGCTTCTGCCGCCTTAGATGTAGCGAGTATAACTAAAGGCTTACTTATTCCACGCATGACAACAGTTCAGATGAATGCCATAACTTCGCCTACTTTGGGTTTAATGGTGTTTAATCTGGATTCTAACTGTGTGTGCTTTTATTCATCGAGTTGGAAAAGCCAATGTAGTGCTGCTAATTTAGGCGCATGGACAATATTGGGTAATTCTAATACGACACCATCGACAAATTTTTTAGGAACAACTAATGCTCAAGATTTAGTAATTAAAACCAACAATACTGAAAAACTAAGAATTTTATCAGGTGGAAATGTAGGTATTAATACAGCCGCTCCTTCTTACAAACTGGATATTGACGCTCAAACTGCTAGTTTGGGCAACCCGCTAAGATTGTTGGGACTAAGCGCAGGTGCAACCACTGACTCTATTTTAACATCAAGTTCCGGAATAGTTCGCAGGTTATCCATACCACAAGTTGTATCTAATGCTTGGAATATTCTTGGCAACTCAGGCACAGTCAACGGAACAAATTTTCTGGGTACAACCGATAATGTGCCGCTTGCATTTAGGGTAAATAACATTCAGGCTTTTAAATTGGACACCAATTATAGTTTGTTGCGCGATGCGGGTGGTGTTACACGCGGCGCCTATGCAGTGGATTTGCAGAATTTTAGGACGACGTCCGCTCAAGTGGCAAGCGGTACCTATTCTTTTATTGGTGGTGGACAAAATAATACTGCTTCTGGCAGTTTAGCAGTTGTCGGTGGTGGCAAATCGAACCTCGCCAATAATATAAACGTATTCTTAGGCGGCGGTTGCACCAATATTTCCTCGGGTAATCTGGCGACATTAGTGGGTGGACAAAGCAACACGGCTTCCGGGTTACTGTCTTTCGTCGGTGCTGGCACTACCAATGTATCAGGCGGATCGTATTCAACACTGGTCGGTGGCAGCGGAAATACCGCATCGGGAGACTTTTCGAGCGTCTTAGGTGGACTCTCCAACACTGCCAGTAACGCGAGTGTTTTTTTAGGAGGTGGAAGTTCGAATACGGCGTCAGGCAGTATTGCGACATTGGTGGGTGGTAATAATAATTCGACTGCTGGTGATTATTCCTTCATTGGCGGTGGTTCGAGCAATACGATTTCTACGGGTTCCAACAACACTGTTATCGGGGGTGGCATATCGAACAAGGTGCAGGCATCTTACGCCACCGTGAGCGGTGGCTATTTCAACAATGCCATCAATTCTTACTCGTTCATAGGGGGGGGCGCTACCGATACTACCAGCGCTAACTATGCAGCAGTGGTGGCAGGCATTAACAATAACAGTGGCGGCATTAGTGGTATTATCGGCGGCGGACAGTCCAACAAAATCACCACAGGCTCGAGTAATGGCATTCTGACGGGTTATCTTAACACCGTTTCGAACAATTATGCTGGTATCCTGGGCGGGCAATCGAATACAGCTTCTGGATCAAACGCGGGCATTCTGGGCGGTTATGGTTTAACGCTGGGCGATAACTCAGTAGGCTTTAATGGTTATACATCCAATGCCAATAAACCTAACGTGTCTGCCAATACCAATATCGCATATTTTGGTGATGTTGATGTATGGCTGGGTAATGTAAATAATGCCGCCAAAGCCTTGAGTTTTTATAGCCCTAATTCCTCTCTTACCTACTCTGGGGCGTTCTATACCTCTTTCAAAGCCGGCGTACAAAGCGCCAATATCAACTACATCTTACCACTCACGGCGCCAACATCTACAAATACCATTTTAACGAGTGATGCCACCGGCAATTTATCGTGGTCTTCTACTAATGCGCTCGCTTGGACAAAAACAGGCAACAGCGGCACTTCAGCCACGACCAACTTCTTAGGCACAACCGATGCTGTCGATTTGGTTTTTAGAACCACCAATACTGAATATATGCGCTTGACATCTAATGGAAAATTGGGCATCGGAACGACCGTGCCGGATCAATTGCTGTCGGTTAATGGTGGGGCTTCAAAAAGCGGGGGTGGTGCTTGGTCCACCTTTTCGGATTATAGAATCAAAAAAAATATTGCGCCATACAGTGATGGTTTATCGCTTTTAAAGCAGATTCATCCTGTCCAATTTCAGTATAATGGGCTGAGCGGTTACAACGATACATCCAAGCAATATATAGGGGTTATCGCCCAAGAAATTGAAAAAATTGCGCCGTATATGGTCGAGAAAGTAAAAACATCCGCTTTTCCAGACCAACGTTTATACGATCCTTCGGCGTTGGTATACATTTTGATAAATGCGGTAAAAGAACAGAATACCAAAATGGAAACGCTCGAAAATGATAATGCCCACATGGCAAAAAAGTTGGAAGCACAAAAAGAAGAGATTGAAAAATTGAATAATAAAATGACGGAAATGTCGACTCGGTTTGAACTTTTATTCAGTCAGCTCTCCCTTAAAATAGAGAAGGTTAAACAGCCGGAAATGCGGGACGCAAAAAATTAAAAATTATTAATGGTTAAATATTCGTTATTTGTAGTTTGTAATTTGTTGCTCGTTATTATAGTCGCCCTGCAGGGCGGCTATAATAGGAATTTATTGGTATACGTTTTCCGTAAGTTTCCATCAGGAATTCTTGGCTTTTTGTTTTTATGGTTAGCACTGGTGCTTTCAGCGTTAACCCAGGCTCATGCAGAAGGGACAAAACAAGCCGCCCCATCATCAAGCGATATTGCGCAATTGCTCATAGGGGATTCTAATTTTTCAAACTTTGCAAATTTTAACGCACTTGTCGATAATCGGTTATACATCCATATTACCAGTGCAAGCACGGAGCAAGTTTATATCGGACTTTCTCAAGCCACGAGTCAATCATCGGGCAATGATGGTAATTTTATCACGATACCTTATTACTTCCGTATTATGGACCCTAACGGCAATGTCGTTTTTGGACCTCAACAGATTAGTAGTGCTAATGCGAATGCGAATACCTGGGCTTTAGCCACAACAGGACCTTCTCCTATTGTTGGAGCAAGCGGATACACGCCTTTTACTTTTACACCCGCAAATGGCGCTGCCTCTGGAGATTATTATATCGAATTCAGCGATAACACTAGCGGTGCAACTTCCAGCTTACTCACTATTAAATATTGGGACATAACTGTAGCAACCCGAACGTCTCCAAAAGCTTTAGACGGACGACTTTGGTCTAAAAACTGGTCATTCAGAACGCCTTCAATAAGCCAGGGTAGTGACCCGACATACAATTATTACGATCGCCCTTTTAATGGTACTGTTTACACTTACAGCAGCGACGGATTTGTCAATAAACTTAATTATTTAAACTCAGGTTTTAGAGGTCTGGCTTTCACGCTGTCTTTTAATTCGACTGGTACTGCCAATACAGGTAACATCGCAGTAGATAAACAATCTGTAACAGGTAATCAGACTCTGACGCAATATAAGATATTTTTCAATAATCCTGACTCACTGGTTTATCCATCTGGAACCTTAGGAACAATAACCACAGCACCCTACATTTTGAATTGTTCGGGCAGCAGTTCACTTTGTATTGCATACGCTACGTCGTTATCGGGTACAGCACAAATTCTTTTGGATTTTAATCAAACTTCGGGCGCTGGTAAATACGACCCAGGAACAGCCGATGTGTTGCTTTACCAAACCATAACGCCTGCAAACGGAGAAACAGCACCCTACAAACGCTGCTTGAGTTGGGATGGTAAAAACGGTTTGGGAGCAACCGTGTCTACGAGCGCGGCAATTCCGATATATCTAAGTTATCTGCAAGGCTTGCTCAATTTTCCGGTCTATGATGTGGAATATAACACCAATGGTTATGTCACTACTTCAGTGCGACCAACGCCTACAGCAAGTTTTACGCTTAAAATCGGGTGGGATGATTCCAACATTGGAGCGGCTTCTGGCTCTGGTGAGCCGGTAATTAATGTATTCAACCGTTCAACGACGCCTGCGCATACTTGGACCAATTACAATTTTGGTAATAACAATACGATCAATACGTTTTGGTACGGTAATCAGGTGGACACCAATACCAATATCGCACCCGTAACACCCAGTTGTACTTTCACAGGACCAGTGGCGGTTTGTATCTCCTCAACGGGCAACAGTTACAACGGACCATCTAATCAAGACAGTTACACTTGGTCAATAACGGGTAATGGAACAATTGTCGGGTCTTCAACGAGCCAAACTGCGAGTGTGACTGCCGGCGCGAGTGGAACGTACACGCTGACTTTAACGACTACAAAAAGTACGTGTTCCTCATCTTCCAGCCAAAACATCACGGTGGGTTTAAGTGTTGCCATCACCGGAATAAGCTCAACTTGTGTTGGTACAATAGGTTTGGTATTCACTGGTTCAGCAGGTTTAAGTTCTTATGCTTGGTCGATTACAGGTAACGGTACCATCACCAGTGCGACCAACGGACAAAGTGTAACTGTCACTGCCACTGCCATTGGATCTTTTACTTTGAGTCTATCCGTGACTGGAAATAATGGCGCATGTAATGCCTCGACAACTTACAGTGTGCCGGTGACTGCAACCTGTAATGTGAACAAATATTTATATTTATTGTCGGCATCCCAAACGCTTACGCGAACAGATCCGGTTGCGACGAATTCGACGATAACGTACAGTACTTCGACGCTGTCAAATGTTGCAGGAGGCATCACTTTCGACAATAAAACTACAACCAGTGCAGCGAGTGTAAATCTGATAACGCTGAATCATACAACTGGCTCGGGCGCGAACCGCTTAATGCTTGTCGGCATTTCGCTTAAAGCGGATAAGGGTCTGCCTACTTCTGTGACGTATGGTTCATCTACGCTCACACAAGTTGGCTCTATTAAAAACGGTACCAATGCGGCTGTGTATTTGTATTACTTACTCAATCCGACATCTGGAACAGACATTGTCTCCGTCAATTTTACTCAGGCGGTCAGTAGCAAGGGTTGTGTTATAGGCGTAGTAACGTATTCAGGTGTTGATCAAACGACACCATTGGGAACATACGCGACCAACTCCGGCAATTCCACATCAGCTTCAGTCACCGTAAGTTCAGCCTCGACTCAATTGGTGATTGATGTATTGGATGCGCGTCAAAACACCACTGTTACACCATCCTCTGGGCAGACAAAAGTTTATGGTGACATTGTATTGAGTGAGGTAGATGGTTTGTCGAGCACAAAAGCGGGTGCTTCCTCCACAACGATGTCATGGACTTTAGGTGCGTCGCATGAATGGGCATTATTAGCAGTCCCTATTAAACCTGCTGTGGTTAACTCTACAGTCAGTTTTACAGAAAATCCGGCATTGTGCAGCAATTTAACTATTCCTGCAATCACAAACTTAAAAGTTACGGTTTATCCGAACATTGTAACAGGCTCGATGCCTTCTTCACCCAATATCACAGCGACGCTTAAATACGGAGCGACGACCATTGCGACGCTTACAAACCCATCCTTCAACAGTTCAACTGGTATTTTAACCTGGGCGACTACAACTGGTGGCGCAGTTACTGTACCGGCAGGACAAGCTATCGGGTTAGACATAACCACTGCGGAAGCGGGTGCAACTTTTAAAATTGATTACAACAGCATATCCAAACCCTCGAAAATAACAATCCCAACGAGCACTTTCATAAATATCAGCAGCATTGCCGTGTATAATTCAACTTATCCAGGCGGTTCCGCTATCACGAGCAATGCACAAGGTGGCAATTCTTTTGTACGCGTAACTGTAACCGATCCTTTCGGCGCTACCGATATCAGCAGCGTGAACATGACAATCACCGATCCGAGCAGCGGTGTGACGACATCAACGCTCACCAGCCCGCAAATTGTAGCAACTACCACTTGCGGCAGCATTTATCAATACAAAATTGCGAACCACGTCATCTTGGGTACATGGAACATTCAAGCCGTTGCCAATGAAGGTACGGAGGGTATCACTTCGAGTGCTTCAACAACATTGATTGTTGTAGCTAATCTTACACCTGTGCTGCAAAGTAAACAACTTTACTTAAATTCTTCCTTAATTTTAAACCGCACGGATCCAGTTTCTACTAACGATGTAACCTTAGACAGCTCTTCTGTTTTAGGAGTGGGTACGCAGAAATCTTTATATGCGCTTTACGGCAGCAGCACATCTTTTTATCAATACAGCATATCCGGCAATTCATGGTCATCTAAAGCCGCCACTACGGCTACTGTGAACCAAGGAGGTTCCCTTACCTATGACGGTACGAACATTTACGCGCTCGAGGGAAACACTACCACTGCTTTCAGGCGTTATAATATCGGCTCTAATACTTGGACGACCCTAGCTTCAACGCCATCCGCAGTAAATCAAGGTGGTGCTTTAGTGTATGCCGGTGGGTACATTTATGCATTTCGCGGAAACAACTTAACTGATTTCTGGCGTTACAACATCAGCACTGATGCCTGGACGGCTATGACTTCTGCTCCAGCAAATGTAGCTTACGGTGGCTCTTTGGTATATGATGGTACTAATATTTATGCTTTTAGAGGCAATAGCTTAACTGATTTTTGGCGCTATAATATTGGATCGAATACTTGGACGACCCTAGCCTCAACGCCATCCGCAGTAAATCAAGGTGGTGCTTTAACGTATGATGGGACCTATATTTATGGTTTAAGAGGCGCCACAACGAATGCTTTTTGGCAATACAATAAATCAACAAACATCTGGGCAACGCTGTCGAATGTACCTTCGAATGTAAGCAAAGGTGGGGCTTTGGCTTTTGACGGCACGTATATTTACGCATTGCAAGGCAACATTCAAACCCCTTTTTACAGATATAACATCAGCAGTAATGTTTGGACAAGTGTGACTTCCACCACTTCTAACGTCTCGGATGGTGGCGCCTTAGTTACTTATGGCGATGGTTTGAATGGTGTCAGTAATGTCTCGTTCACCCAAAGCCCGACTATGTGTAGCGGATTTACCTTGGCGGGTAACCAAACTGTTACTGTCACGACTTACGTTGGTGTAACAGGGGGTTCGATGCCTACGAATCCTAATATTACGGCTACGTTAAAATACGGTTCAACCACAATTGTAACTTTGGGAACACCGACTTACAACAGTGGCGCTGGCACTTTGATTTGGACAGGAACCGTAGCCAACGGCGGTGTAACTGTTCCAGCGAGCCAAGCCGTAGTCTTGAACATCACCACTTCACAATCGGGTGTAGCTTTTAAAGTATATTTTAGTGCCAAAACAAGCCCTTCGAAGATTGATATGCCTACTTATACCTATATCTTAATCGATACACTGTCGGCATACACGGCGGCATATCCGAGTGGCACCATAATCAGTTTAGGTACAGCAGGTACGACACGTTACCTCCGCGCTTATGTGAGTGATCCGTTTGGAACGAGCGATATAACAGGCTTAAATTTAATTATTACGACGCCCAGCGGATCAAAGAGTACTGTTACTCCTTCTTCAGTTGGCTCCATCGGATGCACAAAAATCTATGAATATGCTCTAACCTCGCCGGTTGCAGGAGATTATATATTTGCCGCCACAGCCGCTGAAGGAACTGAAGGCGTTGTTACGGACTATGAGACAGCGACGCTGTTCGTATGTTCGCCCACAGTTTCCGCTTCTGTAACTACATCACCCACCTGTTATCTGCCCAACAGTGGGGTTATAGATTACACGGTCAGCGGCGGTAACGGACCTTACACTTACAGTTGGTCAAACGGCACGACATCCGGCTCCGGCTTCGGAACCACGATTTCAGGCTTATCTGCGGCAACGTACAGCATCACCGTTACAACCTCCGGTGGCTGTACAGGTACGGCATCTGTTGTAATTTCTTCGCTTTCGGCACCAACGGTGAATTCTTCCTTCACCAATCCAAGTTGTAACGGATTAACAAATGGCACAATCACACTCACGGTTTCAGGCGGCGTTTCACCTTACACGTATTACTGGCAGGACGGCAACACCAATCAAAACAGAACGGGTTTGTACGCCAATGGGTGGAGTGTTACCGTTACAGGCAATAACGGTTGCACAACCACAAAATACACTACGCTGACAGAGCCTACAGTAGTCAAGATTATTGGCAGCACGACCGATCCTACTTGTTACGGTGGCACCAACGGATCAATTACCCTTACTGTTTCAGGCGGTTCCGGAAGCGGCTATACTTACATTTGGGAAAATAGTACGACAACTCAGAACAGGACGAACCTTGCGGATAGCACTTATGACGTGACCGTTACGGACGGTCTTGGGTGCACCAATACCAATCAATTCATTATATCACAACCAGGATCCATCACTTTGACTACCACTTTGACGCCCATTACCTGTACCACCACCACTGGCTCCATTACGCTCAGTGCTTCTACTGGTGTTTCGCCTTATAACTATGACTGGGCAGATGTGGCAGGCACAAACAATTCCGCCAACAGAACCAACATTGGGGCGGGCACATATACCATCATCGTCACAGATGCCAATGGTTGCACTAAATCGAATAGTTATACACTGACAGGATCATCCACGATCTTAGGGGTGGCGTGTGCCAAAACCGATCCAACTACCATCAAAGGTACACATGGCACAGCATCCGTAACAACAAGCGGTGGCACGGCACCTTTCAGTTATCTCTGGAGTAGTGGAGCTTCAACTTCAAGTATTTCTGGTCTTAGCTTTGGCACCTATACTGTTACCGTCACAGATGCCTACAGTTGTACCGTCAGTTGCAGCGTCACTTTAAATGATCCAGTGTGCACATTGACAGCGACTGCCAGCGGCACCAACGTCAAATGTAATGGCGGCAGCACTGGCGCAGCTTCCGTGACGGTTTCTGGCAACAGTGGAACTGTCACCTATGCCTGGAATACAGGTGCCACCACTGCATCGCTCTCTAACATAGCTGTAGGTACCTATACTGTAACCGTTACTGATAATCTTTGTCAAAAGATTGCCTCGGTTGTCATCTCTGCACCTCCTACTTTGTCTGCCACTACCGCTGTTGTAACCACCAATTGCAATAACGGCACGGGTGTCGCAACTGTCACTGCCACCGGTGGCACCAAACCCTACACCTACTCTTGGAGCAACGGTGCCACTTCTGCCTCCGTTTACAATCTCAGTGCAGGCGGTTATAACGTGACCGTCACGGATGCCAACGGTTGTACCGCCACCGGTGCTGCTACTATTGTTTTCACCACCGTGCCCATGCCCCTTTCGCCTATAGAACAAAAGACCAAAACCATTATTCCCTTTTATCGTAGCCGTTTTTCATTTTGGGAGTCACTGAGGTATTGGATTTAGTTATAGAGATACATGTCTAATGCATCCAGCTTTCATACTCTTTCAAGTGAGTTACTCGTTTTTTTTCAATTTGTTGTATAAAAATTCTAAAAATTACGTTGCTTTTTGCTCAGAAATAACGACTGTTCTCAGCCAAAGTAGTTTCAGTGTTCAATCAGACTGTACAAACTGTTGTAGAATACAATGGCATATTTCAAAAAAGTGTGCCGTCAATCATTAACAATTCACCATTATTTTCTTACTTTTGCAGATGAAATTATTTGCGAAAACTTTTTCGGGTTTGGAAGAAACCTTATGCGAAGAATTAAAAGATCTTGGTGCAGAAAATATTATACCCACTAAACGCGGCGTAAGTTTTGAAGGCGACACGTATTTAATGTACGCTGCGAATTACACAGCGCGAACTGCTGTGCGGATTTTAATGCCAGTTCATACATTCAAAGCAGAAAACCAAGACGAACTTTACAACGGAATACGCGAAATAACTTGGGTAGATTTATTCAGCGTGAATAAATCTTTTGCAATTGATTCCATCGTCAGTTCAAAACATTTTAATCATTCGCATTTTGTAAGTTTGAAAGCAAAAGATGCCATCGCCGATGCTTTTAGAGAAAAATTTAATCGCCGACCGAATGTTGAGAACGACTCACCGAATATTCGCATTCATATAAAAATTCACGACACGGAAGTAGAAGTAGCTTTAGATGCTTCAGGTGATTCGTTGCACAAACGCGGATACAAACAAAGCAATTCAGACGCACCGATCAACGAAACTTTAGCAGCTGGTATTTTGCGATTGAGTGGTTGGACATCGGATAAAATTATGTATGATGCTATGTGTGGTTCAGGAACTTTTTTAACTGAAGCAGCATTCATCGCTACCAATACACCGATTCAGAAATACCGCGAGCAGTTTTGTTTTTTCCATTGGAATAATTTTGAAACCAACACTTGGCAGCGCGTACGAAATACATTTGATAGTGGTGAGATTAAAACTCCTTACAGTATCTATGGATCGGATATAGAAATGAAAGCGATTAATGCGTGCAAAAAAAATATCCAATACGCAGGATTTAGAAACATAACTTTAAAAAAGCAAGATTTTTTTACGCTGCATCCTGAAACCGAACCAGGTGTTTTAATTATTAATCCGCCGTATGATGACAGAATAAAACTTGAAGATGCAATTGCATTCTATAAAGGCATCGGCGATGCACTCAAACACAATTGGAAGGGTTGGCAAGCCTGGATTTTTACAGGAAATTTAGAAGCTGCAAAATTTATAGGTTTAAAAACTTCGCGCCGCATTCCGTTGTTTAACGGACCTATTGAGAGTAGATTATTCAAATTCGATTTGTTCTAAAATAGCTTTGAGCTTTGAGCCATGAGCAACAGCACTGCTCTATTTTAGCAGCTTATAGCTTATTCCTCAAAGCTAATAGCTAATTTATGAAATACATTTTTTCTTTTTCGTTGATAATTATCAGCTTTTGCACACAAGCACAAGGTGTTGATACATCTTATTGTAAAAAAATTACGCTCAAAAAAAGTGTATTCGGTGCAATAATGAATCCTATTAACCAAAATACAATGCAACAAGAACTCAAGCCTACGCATATGTTAATTGGTTTTGATCCAAACACGTTACCCTTTTTTTGCAAAATAGAATATAAAATGGGCATCACAACTAAAGTTCCTATAAAAATTAGATTAGGCGACCCAGACAAAGTTGATGAAATGGAAAAGAAAGGAATTAATCGCCGCATCGGTAGCGATCAATAAAACGGCAGTAAAAGTTTGGGCTTACTGGTTTTATTCTTTTTATTAAAACGATTGTTACAGTTTTTTCATCAAAATTTACTAAACTAAAGTGAACTCGGACTTAAAAAAATAAAAACTGTAAAAAATTTCTTTAAAGCATTGATTGTTATAAATAACTAAACAGCATTATTTAATGATCACTTTTATCATTCAGTTTTACTCGGTATTGAGCCTCGCAGAACTGTCGGAAATTATAGTTTTAGGTCGGCTTCGCTTCCCTAAAACTATAATTTCCGAAAATCCGTGACATAAAAAACGTTTTTCATAAATTTTAAACAGTCGTTTATTTAATAGCGATTACTTACAAGTCCGAGTTCATGTTAATTTAATAGAAAAAACCTTAGGTTTTAACTTCCAATGAGTTTCTTTGTGTTCAATTAAAAATAAAAAAAACTGTACAGATGAAATTAAATTATTGTAATTTAAATTATTTTTTAGCCTTTGCATTATTTTTTGTTTTAAACGCATTAAATGCGCAAACAATTGTAAAAATTGGCGACTTAAAACTCAAGGATACGTCAACAGTAGTGACAGTGCGCGGCGTAGCAATTAATGGTTCTGAACTTGGTACTACTATCAGATACATGCAAGATGGAACAGGTGGTTTGGCGGTGTTTTACACAATAGCGGCTAATCCAGATTTTGCAAAAATAAAGCGCGGCGATTCCGTTGAAGCAACAGGCAAATTAAAAAGTTATAACGCGCTTTTAGAAATTGATCCTCTGCAAAGTTTCAAACTCATTTCATCGGATAATGCAGTAAAACCCGTTACAATAACGCCTGACCAATTACCCAATTTTAGCTCTCAACTCGTGCGCATTAATAACGGCAAGTTCACGGATGGAAAACTTAATTTTGGCGGCGGCACAAATTATAATTTAAGTTTTGGCGCATTGAAAGTACAAGCACGCGTTAATAATGGCAGCGCGTTAATCGCGAAAAATATTCCGACGGGTTCGCTCGATTTAGTAGGCATTAATTCTATTTTCAACACAACGTATCAAATATTGCCGCGTGATAGTGCCGATTTGCTCAACTATCCGACAATTATAACGCAGCAGCCGACTGTTAGTAATATCAAATCAACATCACTATCCATAAATTGGTTGACAACGGCTTCTGGCACAACTTCACTTATTTATGGCGCATCGCCGACAAATTTAACAAGCAGTGTTGACAGCACAACTTTAGGATTAAATCATTCAATTTCGTTGACAAGTTTAACGCCTGCAACTATTTATTACGTACAAGTCAGTTCGGCAGCTAACGGCATCACTTCGACTTCCAATATTTTCTCTGTCATCACCTCATCGCTTTCGAGTGGCGAAATGCGCGTTTATTTTAATCATTCGGTTGATGCGACGGTTGCAAAAAATGGCAATAAACCTTTAGCAACCGACGGAAATGCGTGCGAAACAGCTTATGTGGGTTTAATTAACGCTGCAACAAAAACAATTGATTTAGCTTTTTATTCCAACGGCGACACTGTGATTATTAACGCCTTAAAAAATGCTGCCAAACGCGGTGTGCGTGTGCGTTATGTAACGGATAATGCGACTTCAATTTCTGCTTTCGGCGATACTTCGCAATTAGGTTTTAAATTCCAACGCAGTTACAGCACAAATTTAATGCACAATAAGTTTTTTGTGATTGATGCGGATGTTACAGATAAATGTTGGGTATATACGGGTGCGATGAATTGGTCGATTCAGCAAATTAATACGGATTACAACAACGCTTTATTGATTCAAGATCAATCGCTTGGAAAAGTTTATACCGTTGAATTTGAAGAAATGTGGGGTGGAAACACTGCAAACTACAATCGCACAGCGAGTAAATTTTCTACGGACAAAGCCAACAATACGCCGCATGCCGTTAGCATAAACGGCAAATTAGTTGAAGTTTATTTCTCACCTTCCGATAATGCTGCTTCTGCTTTAATTAAAAATATTGACAGTGCTACAAAAGATATTCAGTTTGAAAACTTGGTTTTCACTTCTGTCGATTTAAGCACTGCTATGATTAACGCGTCGAAACGCAAATTAAAAATGCGCGGCATTGTTGATGGGTTAGACACGTCTTCTTCATCTTCAAAAACGCTGCTCATGTCAAATAATGGCGTACAAGTGAAAATCTGGGTGAAAGGCGTTCAGTTTCACCATAAAACTTGTATCATTGATGCCATCAACAACGATGTGAATTTAGATCCCAAATTAATTACAGGCTCGTATAATTGGTCGGGAAATGGCGAAAACTTTAACGATGAAAACGTTGTGATTGTACACGATTTAACCATCGCCAATATTTATCTTCAAGAATTTGAACAACGTTGGAAAGAAGCGACAGGTTTTATTCTAAATACCAGTAACCAAATCTCTGAAGGATTAAAATTTGATATAACACCGAATCCAACCGATAATTTTATAAAATTGAGTGTCGAGAATAACGTTGCCGATGAATTGGTGATTTCTGTTTACAACGGCATAGGACAAAATATTTCGAGTTTTATTTTGAATAAAGCATTCGGTAATACTACACGCGATTTGAATGTTTCTAATTTCAATAACGGTCAATATTATGTACGCATCACATCGGGTAAAAGTGTTTTGACGAAAGCGTTTGTTGTTGCCAAATAAAAAAAACATCATAAAAAAAACATCATAAAAAAAACATCCCAAAAATTCCATGACAGAAAATTTGAGATGTTTAATTAAGCATGAAAAATACTGTTAGTTATTTGTTCTTAATTCACGTGATTCAACTTAACCGATTGAATCGTTTCGCCATTAATTAAAATGCGTGCAATGTATAAACCTTGCGACGTATTCGCAGCATTCCATTTAAGTTCGTAGTTACCAGCTTGGCGGTCTGAGTCTTCTAAAACTTTTACCAACTTACCCGTGATGTCAGAAATTAAAACAGAAACGTGCGCATCTTCAGCAATGTGGTAATTCAAAATTGTTTCATCTTTAAAAGGATTTAATCCTGCGGATAAAACAGCAGCATTTGTACCAATGCCTAATTTGCTACGTTGTTTCAAAACCGTAGGGTCTGTCATACCGAAATCATTTCCAGCATAAATTGTCCCAGCAGGAACTCCACCACAAGGTCCGAAACCAGAATGTGGTATTGCTAAATACGGAAATGTTGATGCAAACGCCTTATCATTTTTTTCAACACCCGTTGTGAATGTCAAATTATTGATGAGTTGCGGCGTAAGTGGCGATTTACCCAACGGACGATCATCGTACCATAAACCAACAGCTGCTAAAACTACTCCACCAACAGCTTGTAACTCAATACGTGTAACGTCATCTTCAAGACGGCGACCATTCGGAAAACCATCCATGTTCGGAATAAGCTGTAGCGCCTTCGATTTGTTATAGTTTGTGTCGGTTAAACCAGCAACGGCTGCAGCCAATAAACCTTCACTACTAAATGCAGCACTTGTGCGCGACGTTGGTGGCACAGCCATATTTAAACGCAACATGTCACCGAAACGAATATCGTTTGGAATGAGCGACCAAGACGGCAAAAAGTTATTGATAAACGGTTTACCAGCTGTTAACGGATTACCATCTGTTTTTCCTGTTGCTAATTGATACGGCGCAATATTCGGAACACCTGCGTGGAAAATCGGCACTAAATCCACGGAACGCGGCGCGCCTTTTCTAAGCAAATAATTTCCAAAAACAGCATCATCTAAAGCTGTACCTGCTAATGCAGGGTTTCCTTTAATGACATAAAGACCATCGCGCGTATTTCCAAAGTCAACATTACCCAAAACGGTTTGCGATTTGGTTTGAATGCGCAATTTTGCAAAACCTGGTACAGCTGTTCCGAATAAACGGTCATCCATGTAAAGTGCAAGTTCTGGATTTTCCAGGTATTTTTCGAATTTTGCTTCACCAGCATACGGAGTGCTCGAGTTCCACATATCTTTAGCACCAATTGGAATAACAGCTTCGTTTGTTAACGGCATACCGAGGCGCGAAACTTGTACCCAATCGCCAGAAACAACAGATTTTGCACCATTGTCAGATAAAGTTGTAATGCGTGGACGACTTGCTGACGCCCAAACACCAATAATAAAATCGCCATCAAGAATGTTTTTAGCAGTGCTGATGCTGCGTAAATCTTTTTGAAGCAAATTAATAGGTATTTGAAGTGCAATAGCGTGAACGTTTAAACAACCTACACCATCGCGTGCGCTGCCTGGACGAATATTACCGAGATCGAAAATACCGCCTAAGTCAACAAAAAATGGATCATCAACTTGTCCACAGAATATTTTTTCATTAGTTCCTGTGTTAGAAGTCACGACGGCTTCTTGCATAATTTGTGAATAAGGTTTACCCAAACCTACTGTCGCATTGTCAATTGAGCGCGGCCCGATATTTGGCGGAGTCACTGGACCATTGTCGTAAATAGTGACAAACTGTCCATCGTTACCAAAACGACGTTCGCATTTGTAAGTCGCTTTCAAATTCTGTTTTCCCAAACGAATATTGAAAAACGTTGACGGATCTTCGTTAGTTCTTTTAAAAGTGAAACGATACAATACATCGTCACCAAAAGAAAGCGGATTTGTTTTAACGTGAATTTCATAGCGGATGTCTTCACCAAAAGTCGCATAGTTGGGTCCACCTTGGGGTAATTCCAAACCAATGTAATCGGCAATAATTGTTACTGTGTTCGGTGCGTCGGGGCTTCTGAAAGCATACACGTCGGTGTTGTCGGCGAGTGGGTCATTGGCAATCATCGGTGCTTCGCGGTGACTTGATGCCTCGAGATAACGAGTTTCGATACCAAAATAGGCAATCGTACTCATAATGAGCGCAACAAAACCTACTTTCAGAAAAGTCTGAGTGAACTTTGTCATTGTGTTAAATTATAAAATTAATAATAAGGGTGAACTGGATATTAAGTTTTTCAGAAATGTCGTGGCGTTTGTTGTTTGATACCTCCTTTCATTTCTAAAATAGATTTACGAAAGTGGTATGATGATTGGTTTTTTTGAAATAATAAATAGTTAAATATTTTTTAAAATATTTGTTAAATGACCTATTCACGCTCAAAATTTAACAGAAACAAAATTTTTAACCCTAACTGTGTTAAAATTAAAATAAAACTATTCGAGCTTTTATTTACTTTGTAAACTTGTTTTAACTTTTTGTTTTCATGCGAAACCGAGTTATTTTTGAATCAAACGATTTGGTTTATAAATTCGTAGCACCGCTACGGACGAAATGAACCAAAGAAGTATGATTTAAAAATAGCCGTTTGTAGCGAAAAGAAATAAATTAAAACAAGTTCTGTGATATCCGAATTTAAAATGCTAATAACTATTTAAAAAAAATATTTTGTTCAAACACAGTTCTTTTCAGATAATTATTTACTTTCGCGTCAATATTGATCAAATTTTTCTAAGAAAAACAAGCTATGCGTTATATTTACTTTGCCCTAAGTGCTTTAGTAACTTTTTTATTGGTGCGCACATTAGATAATCCACTGTCAGTCAAAGGACAAACTTTACCCGCGCTCGGCATATTTTTCAGTCCATTCGATGGTTTTTGGCACAATGCCGAATCTGTAAAAACAATTAAAAGCGATTTACAGCTTTCAGGCGTTTCAAAACCAGTGAAAGTAGTTTACGATGATAGAGATATTCCACACATTTTTGCAGAAAATATGACCGATGCTCTGTTTGCACAAGGTTACATTCATGCACAAAATAGATTGTGGGAAATGGATTTTTTGTCGCACGTTTCAGCAGGCAGACTTTCGGAAATTTTAGGAGATCAAAAAATTGGCAAATCAAGTACCATTGAAGTGGATAAGAGAATGCGCAGAATGGGCGTTTCGCACGCAGCAGAACGTTTGGTAGAATATTGGCAAAAAGATAAAGCCAATTTCGAACTACTCAATGCTTATTGTAATGGCGCAAACGCTTACATCGGTTCGCTTCAAACTAAAGATTATCCTGTCGAATATAAAATTTTGGGCGTGAAGCCTGAGTTATTTTCCTCGTTAAAAATTGCGTTAGTTTCAAAATATTTATCGCTCGATTTAGCGCGCACCGACAACGACTTTGCTGCTACAAATGCTAAAACTTTGCTGGGTAGCGATTTCGATGCTATTTTTCCTGAATATTTTAAAGAGCAATCACCCGTCGTACCGAGTGGAACGCCCTTTAATTTTAAAACAGTAGAGACGTTGCATGCAACGTCTAACACAATGTCTAACAACACAACGTCTAACACAACGACTAATAACACAACGTCTAATAACAAAACGTCTAATAACAAAACGAATGAGACGTTGCATGCAACGTCTCTACAACAATACATCACGCCGAAAGAATTAAACGCTTACGACCAGTTTTCGCCCGATGAAAACAATGGCAGTAACAATTGGGCAGTAGCTGCTTCGAAGACAAAAAATAAAAAACCTATACTTTGTGGCGATCCGCATTTATCGCTTCGCTTGCCTTCGGTTTGGTTTGAACAACAAATTATTACACCTGATATGAATACGTATGGCGTAACACTTCCGGGTATTCCTATGGTACTCATTGGTTTTAATAACAATTGCGCATGGACGATGACAAACGTTGGTCACGATGTTGCGGACTGGTATAAAATTGCTTGGACAGACGCGCAGAAAACGCAATACACTTTAGATGGCGCGACCAAAACGGCACAATTGGTTCAAGAAAAAATTTACATTAAAGGGCAAGCACAGCCGTTGATTGATACGGTGCGTTATACGTTTTGGGGACCCGTTGTTTATTTTGGCGACACGACGAACAATAATGATTTAGCTTACAAATGGCTCGCCAATGAAAAACCTGAAATTGATTTAACTTTCTTAGCTGGCTTAAATAAATCAAAAAATTACGACGATTACAGAAAAGCACTCGCTAACATGAACGTGCCTGCGCAAAATATTGCGTTCGCTTGCAACAACGGCGATATCGCACTCATTGCGAACGGCTCGATGCCGATAAAAAGAAAAGAGCAAGGTCGTTTTGTACAAGACGGTTCGTTAAGTTCAAACAATTGGCAAGGTTTTGTCCCACGCGATCAAATACCGCAGTACAAAAATCCTGCGCGCGGGTTTGTTTCGTCCGCTAATCAGCACAGCACCGATCCTTCTTATCCGTATTATTATAATTCAGAAGGTTTTGAACCCTTCAGAGGAAGAATTATTAACGATACGCTTTCTAAAATGAAAGACATCACGATTGATGATATGAAAGGTCTACAAAACGATAATTTTAGTTTGCTCGCTAAGGAATCACTGCCTGCCATGTTTAAAAATTTAGATGAAACCCAATTAAATGCCACAGAAAAAGGTATTCTTGCGCAACTCAAAAATTGGAATTATTATTTCGATGGCGATAAAATTGAACCAGCATATTTTATGAGTTGGTTCGAAGCCGTTCACACTGCTACGTGGGATGAAATTTTAAAAAGTAAAAATGCCGATTACACTTTAAATCCAACACAATGGCGCACTGCCAATATGTTGCGCGAAGAGCCCAACAATAAATATTTCGATATTGTGGCTACAACCAACAAAATTGAAAATGCGCGCGATATTGTTACGTCTGCTTTCCACGATATGATGACTGATATGGCAAAAAAAACTTCGGATGTTGCAACTGCTTATCCGAATGCACCTGCTGTTAATTGGTCGAAAGTAAAAGATACAGAGATTCCACACATTGCCAACATTCCAGGATTCGGCAGAAAACATATTGATGTCGGTGGACAAGCAAAAAGTGTAAATGCCATTAAAAAAAATCATGGACCTTCTTGGCGAATGATTGTTGAACTGGATAGTGTTCCACACGCTTGGGTCGTTTATCCCGGTGGACAATCGGGAAATCCGGGCAGTAAAAACTTTGATGCTTTCGTTGATACTTGGACGAAAGGACAATATTATGAAGCTATTTATTTACGGAATCCTACTGAAGCAAACAAGCGTATTATTTCAACGCAAACTATAAGTAAGCTATGAGCTTTGAGCTTTGAGCTTCTTTTCGCGAGAATTAAACGTTTAATTTTATTAAATTCGATTCAATGTTAGATACAACTATAAAAACAGAAGTCACACTAAAGCCTTCCACGATGGATAACATAAAAAACTTAGGCGTTGGTTGTTTGTTCCTTCTCATTGCAGGCTATGCTGCTCAATCATTTTTTCCTTGGTGGTCTCTTGCAATCATCGGATTTATCGGGGGTGTTATTTTCTCTAAAACATGGGTCGGTGGTTTTGCTTTGGGTTTTATAGCTTTTTCAATTTTATGGGCGATTTATGCAGCTGTTCAGTCTGCTAGTAATAATAATTTAATGGCGGGTAATATTTCTAATTTGCTCGGCGGTGCAGTGAGTGCAACATACTTGAGTTGCGTTTCTGGTTTGATTGGTGGATTAGTCGGCGGTTTTGCAACTGCGAGCGGTGCGATGTTCAGAAATATTTTCAGATAAGTGAAAAGTAAAAAACACACGTATCACTTAAGTAATCGGCAATAAATAATAGACTTTTTTTATTTTTGTTATCTTTGACGATGGTAAAAGTAAAAAGACTTTCTGAAGAAGAAAACCAAGCTTTAAATTTAGGGTTTCGGACACATTCGAAATCTCATTTTCGTTTA
>JAYVVO010000255.1:0-4940 GCA_043786955.1 Saprospiraceae bacterium | reverse complement strand
ATCGCCATTTTTACGGCGGTGGCATTGGTTTTATTTCATTTAAAAACGATATTACGCATGCTATCGTCATTCGTTCTTTTTTAAGTAAAGACAATATTTTAATTCGTCAAGCAGGTTGCGGCGTTGTTGTGAGTAGCGATGATGCCACAGAATTGCAAGAAGTACATAATAAATTGGGTGCGCTGAAAAAAGCGTTAATTGCCGCAGCACGTTATTAGTAGAGACGTAAAATTTTACGTCTCGAAATCACAGACGTAAAATTTTACGTCTCGAAATCACAGACATAAAATTTTACGTCTCTACCTGATTTTCTAATTTTTAATTCTTAATTGACATGAAAATTTTAATTCTCGATAATTACGATAGTTTTACGTACAATTTGGTGCAATATGTTAAAGAAATAACAGGCACACGTCCTGATGTTGTGCGCAACGATAAAATTTCTTTAGATGCCGTTGATGACTACGATTTTATAATTCTCTCGCCTGGTCCAGGTTTACCGCACGAAGCAGGTATTATGATAGACTTAATAAAACGATACGCGTCCACAAAAAAAATATTAGGCGTTTGTCTCGGTCATCAAGCGATTGCAGAAGCATTTGGCGGTGAATTATTCAATTTACCAAAAGTATATCATGGTGTAGCCACAAATATAAAAATTACGGAAAGCAGCGATTTAGTTTTTAAAAATTGCCCGCCGGAAGTTGTAGTTGGTCGTTATCATTCGTGGGCAGTCGTTAAAGAAAATTTACCGAGCGAATTAAGAATTACAGCAGTTGATGAACATGGTGTAATTATGGCACTTTCGCATAAAACGTTTGACGTTAAAGGCGTTCAGTTTCATCCCGAAAGCATTATGACAGCTTATGGAAAACAAATGATGCAAAACTTTATTGTCCGAGAAATTAATTCGGTGAAGAGTAATGCCATAGAATACATTTATTAATGGTTAAATAAATAATGGTTAATGGTTAATTTTCGTAATTGCCCATTAACCATTAACAATTAACCATTAACCATTATTTATTTATGAAACTAATTTTAGAAAAATTATTCGAACACCAAACGCTTTCAAAATCTGAAGCGAACGATATTTTAACGCGTATTGCCAATGCTGAATTTAACGACGCGCACATTGCATCGTTTATGACAGTGTTTTTAATGCGCAACATTACTTTGAATGAATTTCAGGGGTTTCGCGAAGCACTCATGGATTTGTGCGTTAAAGTTGATTTAGGTGGTGTTGATACTATTGATGTTTGTGGAACGGGTGGCGACGGAAAAAATACGTTTAATGTCTCGACGCTCACGGCTTTTGTTTTAGCTGGCGCAGGCTATAAAGTATCGAAGCACGGAAATTATGGTGTGTCTTCTGTGAGTGGTTCATCGGATGTGTTGAACTTTTTAGGATATAAATTCACGACCGATAATGATGTTTTGAATCGGCAACTCGATGCTGCGAATATTTGTTTTTTGCACGCGCCCCTATTTCATCCGTCGTTAAAAAATGTCGGACCTGTTCGTAGACAATTAAAACTTAAAACGTTTTTTAATATGCTCGGTCCGTTAGTCAATCCTGCTCAACCGAAATACCAATTAGCTGGCGTTTTTAATTTGGAATTAGCGCGTTTATATAAATACGTTTTTCAAAAAATGCCTGATAAACGTTTTGCCATAGTGTATTCGTTGGATGGTTTTGATGAAGTGTCGCTCACGTCCGATTTTATTTTAATGATGAACGAAATGCAAGCGACTTTGACACCCGAACAACTCGGCGCAAAACGTTTAAAATTAATGGATTTATATGGCGGTGAAACGGTTTTGGAAGCGGCACAAATTTTCACAACTATTTTGGATGGAAAGGGAACTGCTGCACAAAATTCGGTTGTAACTGCTAATGCAGGTGTTGCTATTCATTGCATTCATCCTGAATGGACGTTACAAAAATGTATTGGACACGCAGAAGAAAGTTTAAAATCGGGTGCTGCAAAAAGTAAATTGCAAAAATTATTATCAGTATAGTTGATAGTTGTTAGTTGTTCGTCGGAAGGGCAACAAAGAAAGTGAAAAGTGCCGTAGGCACGACCAATGTATAACGCAGGACTTGAGTCCTGCGAAACTAAAACGAAACATGGATATTTTAGAACGCATCGTCGCACACAAAAAACAAGAAGTCGAGCAAGATAAATTGCGCGTCAAAATTATAGATTTGGTACAGTCGCCGATGTTTAAAGAGGCAACATATTCTTTGAAAAAATCGCTGAACACCGCGAACAGTTCAGGTATTATTGCGGAGCATAAACGCAAATCGCCTTCGCTCGGGTTTATTAACGAACACAGCGTGGCAGCAAATGTGTGTGAAGGTTATCAAACTTCGGGTGCTGCGTGTGTTTCTATTTTAACAGATAATCATTTTTTTGGTGGCACGAATTACGACTTGACAAGTGCGCGCAAAAAATTACATATTCCTATATTGCGCAAAGATTTCATAGTTGACGAATATCAAATTTTTGAAACCAAAGCGCTCGGTGCAGATGTAATGCTGTTGATTGCCGAATGTTTGACAAAAAAAGAAGTCCTCGATTTTGCTAAAACGGCGTACAATCTCGGTTTAGAAATTTTATTAGAGATACATTCTTCCGAGCAGCTCGAAAAAATAAACGATTACATTACGTGTGTCGGCATAAACAACCGCAACCTAAAAACATTTGTCACGGATTTCGACGCTTCTATGCGATTAGGGGAAAAGCTACCGACTAATTTTATAAAAATTTCCGAATCAGGTTTATCAAAACCAGAAACAATTGTATCGTTGCGAAACGCAGGTTTCAAAGGTTTTTTAATGGGTGAAGCGTTTATGAAAACAGAAAATCCGGCGGAAGCTTTGAAGCGTTTTATTGAAAATGTAAATACTAAAACAAACCTCGCAGGTTTTTAAAACCTCCAAGATTTAGGCAAATTATTATGGATAATAAATTAAAACTCATAAAAGTATGTGGTATGCGCGATGCTAAAAACATTGCCGCGCTTTCGGAATTACCCATTGACTACATGGGTTTTATATTATACCCAAAGTCACAGCGCTATGTTTTTAAAACGCAAGACGCTATTCGTTCGGTTTTGCCTGAAAATGTAAAAAAAACAGCGGTGAGTGTTAATTTGAGCGCGAATTTATTAATTGACATTGTTTCCAAATTCAAATTTCAAGCAGTGCAGGTGCATGGTAAAGAATCGGCGGAATATTGTAACAGTTTGCGAAAAGCATTACCCAAAGTTACAATTTTTAAAGCAGTTGGCGTTGATGCGCAATTTGATTTTAACTCTTTAACTGATTACCGAAACGAAATTGATTTTTTCTTGTTTGATACAAAATCGGATGTACATGGTGGGACGGGTAAAAAATTTTCTTGGCACGTTTTAAATAATTACAATTTAGCTAAACCCTTTTTTTTAAGTGGCGGAATTGGTTTAGAAGATGCAGAGACTTTAAAACTTTTTAATCATCCAGAGTGTGTGGGTTTTGATATAAATTCGCGATTTGAAATTTCGCCTGCGTTGAAAAATATAGAATTAGTTAAAGATTTTGTTGAAAAAATAAATTTATCGTAGAAACGCCATGCTTGGCGTCTGAACTTTTTTTGAGAATTTGGATTTACTAGGAAATCATTGAGTATTTATAATATTATAAAAAAACTATTTTACCATGAGTGCACAAATATTAGAAAAGCCTATTGCTAAACAGCAAACCGATATATCTACTTCACCTAATTCAGAAGGATTTTACGGTGCTTTCGGTGGCGCGTATATTCCAGAAATGTTATGGTTCAATGTTGAAACTTTGCGGCAGAATTATTTGAAAATTATGTATTCGCGCAGTTTTCAAAAAGAATTTAAACAACTTTTGCACGATTACGTTGGTCGTCCTACCCCACTCTATTTTGCCAAACGCCTTTCTGAAACTTATGGCTGCAAAATTTATTTAAAGCGCGAAGACTTGTGTCACACGGGCGCACACAAAATAAATAATACTATTGGTCAAATTTTATTGGCAAAGCGTCTGGGTAAAACGCGCATCATTGCCGAAACTGGCGCGGGTCAACATGGCGTGGCAACGGCAACAGTTTGTGCACTCATGAATTATCCATGCGTTGTTTATATGGGCGCAGTGGATATTAAACGCCAAGCACCGAACGTTGCTCGCATGAAAATGCTCGGCGCAGAAGTACGTCCTGCAACTTCTGGCAGTCAAACTTTAAAAGATGCAACGAACGAAGCGATCCGCGATTGGATAAATAATCCTGAAGATACGCATTATATTATTGGTTCTGTTGTCGGACCACATCCTTATCCCGATATGGTAGCGCGCTTTCAATCTGTCATCAGTGAAGAAATAAAAAAACAACTTTTAAAAGTTGAAAAACGCGCAACGCCCGATTATGTTATTGCGTGTGTAGGTGGTGGAAGTAATGCCGCTGGCGCATTCTATCATTTCATTGAAGATAAAAATGTTCAACTCATTGCTGTTGAAGCGGCGGGAAAGGGCGTACATTCTGGTTTTTCGGCTGCCACATCTATTCTCGGAACAGAAGGAGTGATTCATGGCAGTAAAACTTTGTTGATGCAAACTGCTGACGGACAAATTGTTGAACCACATTCTATTTCTGCGGGATTAGATTATCCTGGTATCGGACCCTTACACGCACATCTCCTTCAATCGAAACGCGCCATTGCAATTCCAATTACGGATGAAGATGCGCTGAAAGCGGCATTAATGGTATCTCGAACCGAGGGCATTATACCTGCTTTAGAAACGGCTCACGCTTTTGCGGCACTCGACGTTATGACTTTCAAACCCGATGATGTGGTCGTAATAAATCTTTCTGGTCGCGGCGATAAAGATTTGGATACCTATGTGCGTGAGTTAATTCATTGATTCTTCA
>JAYVVO010000254.1:0-1637 GCA_043786955.1 Saprospiraceae bacterium | reverse complement strand
GTTCGATGGTAAAACACCATCGGCAATCGTGAAAGCTACGGCGCGAACGTGATCGGCAACAACGCGCATTGCGACATCTTTTTTGGCATCACGCGCATAACTGCCGTCGTAGGTAAGTTTTGTAATTTCTTCTACTTTCTGTATGAACGGCGTGAAAATATCGGTATCGTACGTGAATTTCTTATTTTGAAGCACCATGCACAAACGCTCAAAACCCATACCCGTATCAACGTGTTTTTTCGACAGTTTTTCTAAATGTCCGTCTGCTTTGCGTTCAAACTGAATGAATACATTATTCCAAATTTCAATCACTAACGGATGATCTTGATTCACGAGTTGCTCACCCGGAATTTTGGCGCGCTCGGCATCGCTGCGCAAATCAATATGAATTTCGCTGCACGGACCGCACGGACCTTGCGCACCCATTTCCCAAAAATTATCTTTTTTTGAACCGTCGAGAATATTCGATTCGGGTAAAAATCTGCGCCATAAATCAAATGCTTCTTGGTCGCGTGCTAAATATTCTTTCGCGTCGCCACCAAAAACGGTTGCATACAATCTATCTTTTGGTAAATTTAATTTATCCGTCAACAATTCCCAACTCCAGGCAATGGCTTCATCTTTAAAATAATCGCCGAACGACCAGTTACCCAACATTTCGAAAAGCGTGTGGTGCGTTCCATCAAAGCCAACATCTTCCAAATCGTTGTGTTTGCCACTCACGCGCAAACATTTTTGCGTGTCAGCAATGCGCGGCGAAATAGGATTTTTATTTCCCAAAAAATAATCTTTAAACTGAACCATGCCAGAGTTGGTGAACATCAACGTTGGATCATCTTTCAAAACCAAAGAAGCAGATGGAACAATTTTATGTTGTTTCGATGCGAAAAAATCGAGGAATGCGCGGCGGATTTCTTGCGAAGTCATAATTAATCTATAACAGTGAGTGGATGGTTTTACGCTGTAATCTTAAAATTGTTGGCGTAAAAAGTTTGCAAAGGTACGGATTTGCAAAGGAAATAAAAATGAAGCTGTTAAAATTTTGAGTTGGTTAAATATTTATAAGTGCGAGAGAAAATTACTCTCAAATTTTAATTGTATTTAATTTTGTCATGTAGTTATTTAATAGGCTTTTCTATAAAAACGAAATTAGGTTTAATTCTTGAAAAATTACTTTTAATTTTATATATTAAAATCATTTAGAATGGAAAAAATTTATTTTGATGTATAAAAATTTTTCGAGAGCAATAATTTGCTGCATACCTCTAATCTTGCAAGCAAGTTCTGTGCTGCAATGCCCCCTGAAATTTTAATTTTCTTTCTAAATAAAAATGTTCTAAATTTGTAAAAAAATAGAGTATCAATACGCATGCAGTAGCAACGCCGCCTCTAAACGATGTACAACTTATGCCATTGAAGTAGTTTAGTCGCCCAGTTCCTTTTAACCAACTCGAGGAAATTCGCGAAATGCTTTTAAAATATTATGAAACAGCCTTGCAAAAAGAACTTGATAGTGTCATTGAAAAAAAGAAAATAACCAGAACTGATTTTGATGCTGTTTTGAATAAACAACAACGCACAAAATGAGAGCAGTAATTGATACAGATTGTAAAAGTATTAGAAAGTGATAAATTAGT
>JAYVVO010000253.1:0-1648 GCA_043786955.1 Saprospiraceae bacterium | reverse complement strand
CCTGATGCCAAATCGGTGAGAGCAAAAAAGTAGAGACAATCAACGCAGAAAATAATCCAAACATTTTAAGGATACGCTCCTTGTAATTTGTTTCTAGTTTTTCGTATTGCAGCGTGTGCTCGTTATAAATGTATTTCTCCTTCATAGTCTTTTTAATAAAAAAAGACACTTTCGTTTGAAAAGTGTAAGATTAATTTATTCCTTCTACAATGCGAAATTATAAATAATTTCTAATTCGTTCTAATTATAAGCCATAATAATTTTTTTTGGTGAAAATTTAACGAATACTTAACTAAATCATCAGCAATTTAGTTAAACAAAAATTGAACATGGGACTGCATCTAAAAAATTTTAGTAGGATTACTTCAAAAAATAATTTTTCATTTCATTTTAAATTCTATTACTTTTGAGTTTTTTAATCCGATTTATTAATTTATTCCCATGATTTTTTCTAAATTTTTAAGCAAAAGTATTTTCCTAAGTATTTTATTTTTTTCTTTCGCCTTTGAATCCCAACTCATTGCACAACAAACAGCGAGTAATTCTGTAGTAAAAGCATCAACTAAAAAAGTCAATAATGATACCAAACCTGAATTTCCAGGTGGTAAATTAGCGTTCGTGGAATTTTTGAAAACGCATATCGTTTATCCCGACTCTGCAAAAGCGCACAGCGTAGTGGGTCAAGTTATTGCCAGTTTTTTTATCAATTCAGACGGTTCTGTCACCGATATAACAATTGTCCAAGGTTTAGGCGACGGCATTTCGGAAGGCGTTATAGAAAGTTTAAAACAAATGCCACGATGGAAACCTGCGACGCACAACGGCAAACCGATTCGCGCACAATACAAAGTACCTATTAATTTTAATGGAAAATAAATTTTAGAATTATTTTCCAATGATACCCAAGGTGCAGCGTACCTTAACCTTTGTAGAATAATGCAAAATAAAGTTTTGTAAGGTGCAGCGCATCTCAACCTAAAGCAAACAATGTTAAGGTGCACTGCACCTCAGTTGATTTAATTTGTTACTTTCTATAAATATTGAGGTTCGATGCACCTCTTTGCAAAACATCATTTTTTTCTTACACTTAAAGCGAAAAAGCAACATACTGATTTCCTTTTTTTGTACCTAATTTTGTTCCACCACACGCTATCACAATGTACTGTTTGCCTTCAACGCTATAAGTTGCAGGCGTTGCGAAAGCAGACGCAGGTAGTGTAGTTTGCCACAAAAGTTTACCCATTTTTGTGTCGAACACGCGGAACTTTTCATCTTTCGTAGCTGCAATAAACAATAAACCCGATGCTGTTACAACCGCGCCACCGTAATTTTCTGTACCCGTATTCTTTTCTTTAAAGTTTGGCTCATCTCCGAACGGAATGTGCCATAGATAAGCACCCGTATTTAAATCAATAGCGCTCAATGTTCCCCATGGTGGCGCAATGGCAGGATGTCCTTTACTGTCTAAAAATTTATTGTAACCTGTGCTCGAATAGGGAGTAACTGCTGCTTTCGGATTGGAGGTTTGTGCAGCAACTTCTTTTTTTTCTAAACCTAATAAAAAATTCACGACCGCCTGTTTGTCCGTCGTTTTTAAAAGTGGCATACCTGGCATCATACCACGACCGTTGTTAATTATATTCGTTAT
>JAYVVO010000252.1:0-1649 GCA_043786955.1 Saprospiraceae bacterium | reverse complement strand
CTTTAATTTTTTCATACAACCACGTAATACTGGCGATGCCCACTTTTTTATCTTCTTCCATTTCGGCATAAATTTTAGCTATTTCTGTTTTGTCGCCGGGGTTAAGGCGCATAAGTTTACGCACGTATTTTATAAAATTTAAAAAAAGTGCACGTCGTGTATCGGTAACTTCTTTGTGGCGATGCAAAAATGTTTTAAAACTATCGAGCAAGGAGTCAAGTGCCATGTCTTCATCGGTATCAAAATAAATAGTGACGAGTGCTGATTTAGCATTGAGTATCATTCCAATATCCTTAAAGTCAACGGTATTCAATAAAGGAATAGCTTTATCGTATTTTTTCTGATAAATATAAAGCAGAGAATAATTATACGCTGTTAGTGTTTCTCTTTCACTTTCAGGTAAATATTTGCTAAAGTTTTTAAGAAAATTTTCTGTCCAAGTAAATTCTCCAAGTCGTAACGCACCAGTAGTTAAATTTCTAAAGATAAATGGATCAATAGTACCATTCAATATTAACAATTCTGTGTCATCAATTAATTCGCGGCAATTTTCAAAATATTCTCTCAAAAAATGACTGTTACCTTTGTTAAGTTGTCTTGTACAAAAATTGAGAAGGTGTATATAATTTCGTTCGGCTTCTTTAGGCAAAAGAAAGTTTCTATTTTCTCTTAAAACTAATTTTAAACGAATGTAAGAATCAACGCTTACTTCTTCGGTAAGTGTCTTGTAAACTAAATAATAAATTACAATTGGAGGAACATCTGAGTAAGAATTTTTTTCTAAATGATCTAAAATCTCATCAACGAAAAGCAGTTTGAAATCGTGTGAAATGAGATTTTTTCTATTTAATACTGTTGAGTACCATCTCAATTTTTCAGCCAAATAAAATTTATCTAAATTGGTAATAATTTCTTCCACGTTGCTTTTATCAAAACGGTTACCTTCCTCTTCGCGCATATCGTAAAGATTCTTTTGCGTATAGTATTGCAAATAATAAAACTCTGCACTACGATAAGATTGTTGTTGCGTTAAAATATCGGCACTTCTATCGGTGCTGTTAATCAGTTTTTCTAATTTTAATTCTGTCACGGCTTCCATCAAATAACCCGCTTTTTGCAAAGGTTTTTTTTCATAAATTTCTTGCGCTAAATAATCTTCTACCAATCGCAGTAAATCGGAACAGTGTTTTCTAAATCGCGAATCGTTAAAAGGCGTATCGTTCCCTTCCACGCTCTGCCAAACAATTTCTTTAGTTAAAACTTTCTTTTTTACCGCATTGATGTGTTCGGCTAATACATCGAATAGGGCTACAATTTTTTCGTTCACGTTAAAATACGGCGACGCGACGTATTTACGCACTCGATTTTGCGGGATTTTTTTAAACGTTGCAAGAATAGTGTAGAGTTTTGAATCTGTCATGCGTGTTTTAATTTACTGCTGTTTATGTAATGGTTCAAATATGAACCCTTACAATCGTTGATGTACGATTATCGCGACGAAATTATTGTTTAAGGGTTCATACTGAACTCTTTTTGTTCTTATCGAAGGTTTCAAATATGAACCCTTACAATCGTAGATATACGATTATCGCGACGATGGTTTCGTGTAAGGGTTCATACTTGAACCTTTACATACTTAGATATACGTC
>JAYVVO010000251.1:0-13572 GCA_043786955.1 Saprospiraceae bacterium | reverse complement strand
TGAACTAAAATGTTTGGAATACATAAAAAAATCAAGCACAAACCCAGATAGCGAACAAAAATTCTTTTCTAATTATAATCATTTATCGAAGGCTTATTGGGAAATTAAAGATACTGTGAAGGCTGCATTGTATATGCAAAAAGCTGTCGAGAATGTTCAATATTTTTTAGATAGATTGAATGCAGAAAGTGGAATAGCAACCAACGCCAAAAATATTTTTATGCGCGCGGGCGAGTTGTATTTGAACATTAAAGATTTACAGAAAGCAGAAATATTTTTAAAAAAAGCACACGCCATTGATGAACCCACAAAACAATTTGAAAATGAGTTATTGCGCTTAGATGCAAAATTAGAGATTGGGAAAGGAAATTTTAGCGCGGCATTAAAAAAATATAGTGAAGCTTTATTGGTTTATCCGAAGGCAGAAATTGCCGACCAAAGTTTGGAATTAGCCAATACGCACTTCGATATGGCGCAATTATTTTATGCCTCAGACAATTCAGAACAAGCATTAACGTCTTGTCAGTTGGCATTAATAAATTGTTCGCGTAGTTTTTCGGATAGTGCATTAAGTGCAAATCCAGGTTTTAACGACGTACTCTCCAAACAAGATTTACTCAGTTTTCTAACGCTGAAATCAAAAATTTTATTAAATGCGCGTTCAAAAAAAGAATTGTATTTAGAACTTTCAAAAGCGACTTCAAATTATGCCATTTCTATTTTAGATTCTATCCGCTCCGATTTCGCCTCCGATTTTGATAAACAGTTTTTGCTGCAATCTTCTTTTCCTGTTTTCGAGACTAATATTACCGCTATTAATTTGCTATTTAAAAAAAATGCAGCCCGATCTTTATTCTCCGATGCTTTTCAAGCCTTTGAAAAAAGCAAAGCGCTTATTTTATTAGAGGCGATGAAAGCGGGTCAATCCGATGTGGTACTTTCAGAAAATGATCGCACTGATTTTTATCAAATTAAAACCACTTTAACCCAGTATGACAAGGCTGTTAAAGAAGAAAAAAATCCAGTTCCAGAAAATGCACAATGGGTGTCAAATCAGAGCAAATTTCTTTCAGCACAAATGGCGTACGCTTCTTTTTTAGCGCATTTATCAAAAACTTATCCAGAATATTATAACTTACGCTATCAACCTCAATTAATTTCACTCGAAGAAACGCAAAATATTTTAAACAACAACCAAACGCTTTTACAGTACTTCGTTGGCGATAGCAGCATTTTTGTTTTCACTATAAAGCCTGATTTTTATAATGTTGTAGAAATAAAAAAAGATTTTCCCTTAGATGATTGGGTGAAACAATTGCGCGCCAGTTTAAGCGCAGAAAATTACGCTACGCAAGGCGCACTTTATACCGAAGTAGCTTTTAAACTTTACGAAAAACTGATTGCACCCGTTCAAACTTATTTGACCGAAGAAGTTATAATTGTACCCGATGGCGTTTTAGGTTATTTGCCATTCGAGGCTTTATTGACAGAAAAACCCTCTATCGCTGCGCGATTTAAAACGCACAAGTATTTACTCAATGCACACAGTATCAGTTATTCTTTTTCGGCAACTTTGCTGCGCGAAATGATGCAAAAAAAACATCGTACGAATCCGAATACGCCGCTTATTGCATACGCCCCTTTTTTTCAGGGCGATATGACGTTGATTAATCAAAAATTTTCAGATGATGTGGCGATGCGCAACGGATTAAATCCGTTAGAAAGTAGCGGAGAAGAAGTTACGCGCATTGCTAAAGCGATGAATGGCGAAAAACGCATTGGCGCAGAAGCAACAGCACAAAACTTTATAGAAACTGCACCATCGGCACGTATTTTACATTTAGCAACGCATGGCAAAGCCGATGATGTATCAAGTGAGTTTTCGTATTTAGCTTTCGCCCCACAACGTGATAGCACAAAAAATTGTATGACCAACGGATTAATCTACGTCCGAGATTTATATAATCTTTCGCTCAACGCCGATTTAGTCACGCTTTCCGCTTGCGAAACAGGCATCGGAAAATTGCAGCGCGGCGAAGGCATTATTAGTTTAGCGCGCGCTTTTACATATGCTGGTGCTAAATCGGTAGTAACATCGTTGTGGTCAGTCAATGATGCTAAAACTAAAGATTTAATGCTTCTTTTTTATGCGAATCTGCATCGCGGAATGTCAAAAAATAATGCGCTACGCGAAGCCAAGCGCAGTTTTATCGCGCGCAACGTCAATCCACATCCGTTTTTTTGGGCAAGTTTTATTGCCATCGGCGATATGTCGGCACTGCGTAAATAGTTTTTTTCAAAAAAAATAAAAAAAGTCGAGTTATACAGTAACACTTTTCTCGAATACTGTAATGTAGTTTATAGAGAGTGAACTGTATAGCTCTAAAAACCAAATGAATCGGCTTTACGTTATTTTGTGAAAGCCAAAAGTGCTCCTATTAAAAAACCCCGCGTTGAACGTGGGGTTAACAGCGGCTTTAAGTAAGCCCCAAAAATTTAGGCACATTTGTTGCGACTTGTAGTTACCATAACTACACAACCATGTACCGAATCACGAGCATATTTATTTTTTGCGCAATTTTTTGCGACAGTTGTAGAATTAACGATACCGAAGTTTTGTTTTCTACGCCCAAGTTTTCGCCGCCCAAGCGATTAGCTTTTACGCAACTTTCAGGTGATGTTTCAACACACGATCGTTTTAATAAAACAGATGCGTATTATGTAAGGTCGATGCAATATGCGCTAAAACCTTACAAACTTGACGCGTTGCAATACGTTGACTGCTGTTTAGATTTTAATAATCAGAACGCCAATGAAATTAAAAGTATTTGTGCCACAAACAATGTGGACGGCGTTTTAGTAGCGCAACTCAAATTTGAAACGCTTAAAAATTGCAACAAAACTAAAAACCCAGATTCAGAATTTGATACAGAAGTAGAAATTAAACTTTATGGAAGCGATGGAAAATTAAAAATACACACGCTGCACAATACTATCAAGATGCAATCGTACAAACAACCACCACAACCGATTTTAGCGATTAAAGATGGCGTCAGCAATGCTGTCAGAAAATTAGCAATCGAAATGAATTTGGAGAGAAATCCGTAGAATGATGACTTTCAAATTTTTATTCTTTTATCCGAATATCTAATGCATCGCGCACGCCATTGCCAAGTAAATTAAATGCGAGTACCATAATAACAATTGCCCCCGCAGGTGCCAAAGCTAAAAAAACTTTTCCCGATATTGCAAAACCATAATTTTCATTCAGCATTGTTCCCCAACTCGGTGTAGGTGGTTGAATGCCGAAGCCGAGAAAACTTAAACCCGATTCAATTAGTATAGCAGATGCAAAATTGGATGCTGCTAAAACCATAACAGGTCCGAGAATGTTGGGCAAAATGTGTTTAATAATAATGCGCGCACTGCTGAATCCCATACTGCGCGCCGCTTCAATGTAAGGAATGTTGCGCAGTGCGAGCACTTGTCCGCGCACCAATCGCGCGACATCCACCCACATAGTTAATCCAACGGCTAAAAAAATAATTCCGATGCCGCGACCGAAGACCAAAATAATGGCAAAAACTAAAAGGATTGTCGGTATTGACCAAACGACGTTAATGAGCAGCGTTATAATTGAATCCGTAGAGCCGCCGACATAACCTGCCAGCGCGCCCAAAAAAATGCCAAGCGTTAATGAAATAACAACGGCAATAAGACCAACAAATAACGACACACGTACACCTAAAATGAGGCGACTAAAAATATCTCTGCCAAAATTATCTGTTCCGAATAAAAAAGTTTTTTGAATTTGCGCTGCGTTTAAACGCGAAAGAACTTGGCTACGCGAAATGTGCGTCAAAATATTATCGGTGTTGTAATAATTAAATCCGTCGCCAGAAATTATGATCAAATCATTTTTAGAAGATATTTTTTGCGCTACTTCAAGGATGTGAAAGCGTTGCGGTTTCCCTTTTAAAAAATTATTGTTCGTTGGATCAATGCCACCAAATTTTGAAACATACACAGAATCGTTTTGAATTTTAAAATCAACAATTGGAACGTAATTGAAATCATTTGCCGCACCAGAAAAAATTTTTGAAAACCAACTCACTACTTCAATATTTTGTCGCTTCGGAATTTTAAGCATGGTTACTTTAAATCCAGGGTTCTGTAAAGCAATCAACGGCGATTGTTCGTTCGCATCAGGCGTAGAATCGGGCGCAAGGCAATAACCAAAAATGGCGATAAATATGGAAAGCGCGATGATGAGGACGCTCAGTAATGTAGGTTTCTTTTTTAAAATTTTAGAAAATAAACTTGGCTCTTCCATTTCTTTTGTAGTTTTGTCTGAGTCACCATCACAAAAATATATGAAGAGTCACACAATTCAATACGAAGGTAAAAAAATTTTGTATAAAGTGCTCGGCACGGGCGCGCCCATTTTTTTGTTACACGGATATTGCATTGATAGTTCTATCTGGGATGAGTTTGTGCCAGAACTTTCTAAGTTTAAAATTATTCGTCCCGATTTTTCAGGTTTCGGTGGCAGCGAATTGATTGAAAATTATTCCATTGAAGCCTTAGCACACACCATAAAAGCGATTGTAGATGATTTGAAAATTGAAAAATGTATTTTCGTCGGACATTCTATGGGAGGATACGTGGCTTTAGCTTTTGCGGAATTATTTCCAGAAATGGTGCAGGGTTTGTGTTTGTTTCATTCGCATTGCTTCGCCGATTCGGATGAAAAAAAGATTGAGCGACAACGCAGCATTGAGTTTATTAATAAAAATGGACATTTCGTTTACGTTAAGCAACTTATCCCCAATTTATTCGCCGATTTATTTACCTCGAGCAATAACTTTTTGATGAACAGTCTTATCTATAAAGCGTCAAGTTATTCACCTAAAAGTTTAATCTGTGCTTTGCAAGCCATGAAAGATAGAAAAAATCGCGCAGACGTTCTGGCTAATCTAAAATCGCCTGTGTGTTTAATTATTGGGAAAATTGATAAAAGTTTACCGTATGCCGTGAGCGAAAAAATGTTGCTTCTCAATCCTGTGACTGATGTACATATTTTACCCAAAGTTGCGCACATGGGAATGTTCACTGCGCGAGAATATGCCGCGCGCACTATCGCGCAGTTTAGTGAGTTGTGTAAAATAAATTAGGTGTGCTAAAATAAAAAAAGAGACACTTATTGTGAATGCCTCTTTTTTTCAGTACTGTTTCTCTAAAATTTAATAAAAACGATTAGCAGATGCTTTTTTGCGGCTCATGCTTTCGCGATTTGTGCCATAAACAAAAAGTAATAACAAACTTACACACATAAAAAGGATGATCATGGTTGAGGGTTTTTAGTGAACAAAAATTGTTATTGTACCGAAGTACATTACAAACATATTCCTTATTTACGACAAAAGCAAATGTGTGGTTTGTTAATACGAAAATAAATTAGAATCCTCGACGCAATCGCGCAACAGGTATATTCAGTTGTTCGCGATATTTAGCGACCGTTCGGCGCGCAATATTATAACTCTTATTTTTGAGCAATTCTTTAAGTTTTTCGTCAGAAAGTGGTTTGCGTTTGTTCTCGGCGGTAATAATGTCCGTCAGAATTTTTTTAACTTCTAAAGTTGAAACTTCATCGCCTTCATCGGTTTGTAACGATTCGGAGAAAAAGCTTTTTAATAATTTTATCCCGAACTCCGTTTGTACATACTTACTGTTCGCCACGCGGGAAACGGTGGAGATGTCTAAACCCGTCATGTCGGCAATATCTTTCAAAATCATTGGGCGCAAATGTTGCTCATCTCCCGTTTCAAAAAATTCTTGCTGATACTGCATAATCGCATACATCGTGCGATACATCGTTTGCTCGCGTTGCCGAATGGCGTCAATAAACCATTTAGCCGACTCGATTTTATTTTTTATGAAAGCAATTGCGTCTTTTTTCTTTCTATCTACATCGCCACCCGGAACCGTATTTTTGTACGATTTGAGCATATCCTTATAATGCTCACTGATGCGTAAGTCGGGAATATTTCTGCTATCTACCACAAGTTCGAGTCTGCCGTCGTGCATCGCAATTTCAAAATCGGGGATAATATAATGACTGGAATTATCGCGTGCAGAAACGTAACCTGTTGCAGGTTTCGGATTTAAGCGCACGATTTCTTCTATCGCATCGCGCAGCATTTCTTCATCAATATCGAGCTGGCGTTGAATTTTTGGGAAGTGACGTTTTGTAAATTCAATAAAATTATCAGAAATAATACGCAGCGCAACATGGAAAATTTTTGCTGTTATCGCATCCATTTTCTCATTCTTAATTTTGTATTTAATCTGAAGAATCAAACACTCTTGCAAATTGCGCGCACCAATGCCTGGAGGATCAAACTGTTGAATTTGAGTGAGCATTTCAGTTATTTCTGTTTCGCTCACCATCATGTTTTGCGCCATCATTATGTCGTCAACAATTTCAAAAGTATCTCTGCGCAAATAACCGTCATCTTCAATGGAACCAATAATGTGTTTGGCAATCATTATTTGGCGATCCGAAAGTTCATTCAGCAATCCTAACTGCTCCTCCAAATATTCGGTAAAGCTATTTATCACAGCCATCGGATAAGTTTTATCCTCTTCATTATTACCGTTTTCGCCCTGCGTGTAATATAACGAAGGATCATCTTCCATGTAGGGCTCTAAATAATCGTCGAGTTCGTAATTTTCGGTGGGCAACTTTTCTTCTTCATCTCTAAACTCATCGGGTTCAACATCATCGCCAAATGCAGCATCAACTTCTGGGCTTTCCTCTTTTTCTGTTTGACTTTCGCCAGAAAAATCGTCATCTTCGTCACCCTGCACAAGCGTTGGATTAATCTCCATTTCTTCTAAAATACGTTCATTGATACTCAATGTAGGCACCTGAAAAAGTTTCATTAACTGAATATGGTGTGGCGAGAGCCGATGCGAAGTGTTTAGCGAAGTCGTAGTTTTTTGACCCATGAGAAGTTTTAAATAGTTATGTTATGAGAAATAGATAAGTAACTTTACAAACAACAATTGCTTATTATTTTAATGTATTCGATTTTATTTTAAAAATGTTGCGAAAAAAAAATTAAAGTTTTAAACATATTACTTACAATACCTACCGCAGTGTTAATTCAATTTTATAAATTTTTGTCAAAAAAAACTAATTAATTTATAATCAATAAATTACGAAAATGCGCGAATTTTTTTAAAAAAAATTCTCTTGACCACCAATTAACGTGCCAAAATTACAATATTTTTTTTTAGAAGCAAATATTTTTATTGACTATTTTAAAATCAAACGCATATTTTTTTATATAGCAAAATTTTTTTTAAAAATAGTCACAAATTTTTCTTTTACGATTCAAAATAAATTGTGCTCAGCATCTAAAAATCCCTTTAATTTGCAAAAGCATTTAAGCAAAAATTCCATGACAAATTTTAAATACTTACTTTTTCTTTTAGTATTGTTTATAAATACTAAAATTCAAGCACAAAAAAAAATTTCCTGTTCGATGTATTGGTTCAATCAACTACAGATTGCGGAGCACGAAAACGATATAAAAAAATTTGATGAATCATTAGTGCATCTCGACTTAAACGAAAATCTTTCGCCACCAAAAATTGCAGCCTTAGCCGAAATGCAATTTCGTTTAGGAAGAAAAATGATGGCTTTTTCTATTTACAGAATTGCTGTACAAAACGGATATAATCCGAATTTCGAACCTGTTCTTGCGCGCGACTCCGTTTTTTGGAAAAGATTTAATTCAGAGCGTTACATCATTGATAAATACCGTTCTACTTTTTATGATACGCTCAGTGCAAAAAGATTGAAACGCATTGCTTTCATAGCCGCGAATAAAAAAAATAAGAAGAAAGAAGTGCTACAAGAAATTCTCACTTTAATTGAGCAACAGGGATTTCCAACCTATAAATCTGTTTATTCGGAAGGCATGAACGACCTGTATAGCATTTGTAGATCGCTTATTTCTTATGAGGATTACGCGGAAACTTTAGAACCGATAGTAAAACAGCAAACACTAAATGGCAATTTCGATAATCTTATTTACGCCGATATTTCCGATAGACACAAATTATATTTTAGTAGCAATAAATATCAGAACTACGGAACATTCGTTCAATTGGGTGAAATTTCAAAAATTAATGATATTGCTAACATAGATGTGCGCAGAATAGAAGTTGGATTGATGCCTTTAAAATATGCGGCGCAATTTATAAATGCTAAATTACCCGAAAATTATAGTTATACAGATTTGAAAAACACGGTTTGTCCGTAAAAGTAGATTAAAATTAATGGAGCATTAAATTTTTATCCTAATTGTTCGTTGTTTTGCATTGCCTCTTTCAGACGAAAGAGATTTTGCAATGCGTTGTATGAGTTATTTACCAAGTTTTGTAAAAAAAATTACTTCTTCTTCAACCGACGACTATACCTTAAAGTCGCGCCTAAAAATTTATTTGGCTTTATTGGGTTTGTTTATCATTGCGGTGTCGTCGTTTTATACGTATTATGTTGTTCAAAAACTTAAAATAGAAGAGCGCAAAAAAATTGAACAGTATCGGAATGCGCAAGAACTATTTATTAATACACCTTCTTGGGATAATTTACCACCGACAATTCAATCATTCATTACAAGTATTCAAGAGGATAATTCAACGATTCCCGTCATTTTAACTGATGATCATTTCAATGTAAAAGATGCGCGTAATTTTTTTGATTTAGATACCCTCGCAAATGCTGCCGATTCATTGAATGCGCAAAATAAATTGAATGCGCTCATCGCACGTGGCGCAACGCCCATAATTATTCATCAGGCAGATAACATGATTTACGATCGCATCTATTACGACGATTCTAAAATGTTGACGCTGCTAAAGTATTATCCGTTGCTTCAATTTGTTCTTATCGCGCTTTTTGTCGGTTTTGGATATTTATCGTTCAGTAGTACGCGCCGCTCGGAACAAAATCGCGTTTGGGTCGGCATGGCAAAAGAAACGGCGCACCAACTCGGAACACCGATTGCAGCCATCAGTGGTTGGATTCAGCACTTGCGAAGTTCGGAAGCGCTGACACCCGAAAATCATGAAGTGGTGGATGAACTCGATAATGATGTCGCGCGATTGACGCTCATAGCCGATAGGTTTTCTAAAATTGGCTCCGATCCAGAACTCGTCGTCGAAAATATTTACCATTCCGTAGAGCGTGTGCGTATTTATATGCAGCGCAGAGCATCGCGCAGAGTTGTATTTAATTTCCCAACGGCTAAAGATAAAAATCCTGATTTCAACGTGCGTATTAATTTGCAATTATTCGATTGGGTTTTAGAAAACCTCATTCGCAACGCACTCGACGCCATGGAAACGGGTGAAGGAACTATTGGTGCGCACGTTTATTCTGAAACAAATTTTATTTGTATTGACCTGAGTGATACTGGCAAAGGTATTCCGCGCGATAAATGGCAAATGGTTTTTAAACCGGGATACACAACAAAAAAACGCGGTTGGGGCCTCGGATTATCGCTCGCCAAGCGCATTATTGAAAGTTATCACAGTGGTAAAATTTTCGTTTCAAAATCAGTTATCAACAAAGGAACTATTTTTACCATTAAATTACCGAGCATTACGAGTTCAACTACAAGCAAGGTGTAGCATGGCGTTAGGCTTGCGTTTTTCTTAATTAATTTGTCGTCTCTTCTCCACTAATTAGTCTTCTACCATAATTTATAAAGGAAAAGAGTTAAAAATTGAAAATTGGTTAAACCAAATAGTTATTTCCATCGTTGGAACAAGAGGTGATTTTTGGTTTATCAAAGATTGTGATAGGTGGCACAGATCGTAGAATGCGCTTCTTTGCATTCCATTGTTGAAAATTTTATTCCGAGATAAAGGGTTTTCTCATAAAAAATAAAAAGTAATTTTTCGAGAATTAAACCTAATTTCGTTTTTAAAAGAAAGCCCTATTCCGAGACACTAACCAACAAAAAATAGTTAAAGTTGTTGAATAATATTATTAGCTTCTTAAGGGTTTTTAAAAATCTGATTTTAAATATGAAACGTATATATGTACTGAGTTTCAAAATTATTCAGACCACAAAATAATAGTTTAAAAAGCTATAAAAAGTTTCTAAAGAACTACATTTGTAGAAAAAATCTAAAAATATTATTTTATGGAAAATCATTATTACAACGAAGCAGATTTAAAAAAATTTGGTAAAATTGGTGAATTTCAAAAACCTTTAGCCGATAAATTCTTTTCATGGTATAGCGATGTTTTCGCAGAAGGTGCACTGACGGCGCGAGAAAAATCACTCATCGCATTAGCAGTTTCTCATGCTGTTCAATGCCCGTATTGCATTGATGCATATAGCAGCGATGCGTATGAAAAAGGTTGCAATGAAGCACAGATGATGGAAGCCGTACACGTAGCCGCAGCTATAAAAGGCGGAGCAGCTTTGGTACATGGTGTACAGATGATGAATAAGGTTAAAAAAATTTCAATGTAAATATGAAGTCATTATTAGCGACGAAGAATAGATTATCGGATGCCAGAGCGCAAATAGATATTTTAGAACACGGTGAATCGGGCGATTACAGCTTAACCCTCTTTCAACAAAAACTCGAAGAAAGTCATTTATATCCGTTGAAGCCGACGGATATTTCGGTTTTTCAAATCAATGTAGGCAAAATGTGCAACCAAGTGTGCAAGCATTGTCACGTTGATGCAGGACCCGACAGAAAAGAAATAATGACCATCCAAACCATGCAGCAATGCCTCGATGTATTGGCTACAAACCCAAACTTGCAAACGGTGGATTTAACGGGTGGCGCACCCGAAATGAACCCCAATTTTAGATGGTTTGTGGAAGAAATAAAAAAACTTGATCGTCATATCATCGTTCGGTGCAACCTTACTATTATTCGAGCGAATAAAAAATATTATGACTTGCCCGAATTTTACAAATTGCACAACATTGAAGTCGTTTCTTCCCTACCATTTTATAGTAAAGATAGAACCGACAAACAACGCGGTGATGGGGTTTTTGAAGATTCGATTAACGCGTTACAAATGCTTAATGCCGTCGGTTACGGTTTGGAAGGCAGCGCTTTAAAACTCAATTTGGTGTATAATCCAGCGGGTGCTTTTCTGCCACCTTCGCAGGATTCTTTAGAAAAAGAATTTAAAACGGCTCTACTCAAAGATTTTGGCATTCATTTTCATGATCTATTCGCTATTACCAATTTGCCAATCAGTCGTTTTTTAGATTATTTACTCGAAAGCGGTAATTACGAAGGTTACATGGAAAAATTAGTTGACTCTTACAATCCAGTAGCAGCAGCAAACGTGATGTGTCGCTCAACTATTTCAATTGGTTGGGATGGTTATTTATATGATTGTGATTTCAACCAAATGTTGGAACTCAAAGTGGCTTGCAAGAGCAAACACATTTCAGATTATAATGCAACAGAATTACAAAACAGAAATATTATTGTGAGTCAACATTGTTACGGTTGCACTGCTGGCGCAGGTAGTAGTTGTGGGGGTGCGGTGGCGTAAAGTTTGACTAAAAATAATTAATTCTAAAATGACAATTCTAATTTTCCTTTTTCTTGCTGTGCTATTATTAACTTACTCTAATGGAGCTAACGATAATTTTAAAGGCGTTGCTACTTTATATGGTAGCGGAACCCTTCCTTATAAATCCGCATTAATATTAGCAACAATAACAACATTTGCAGGTGCAGTTTGCTCATACTTTTTTGCCGCAGCATTGATAAAAAACTTTTCAGGTAAAGGTTTAGTGCCTGACAATATTGTTCAGTCGGCAGATTTTGCGTTAGCAGTTGCTTTAGCAACAGGAACAACCGTTTTATTAGCAACTAAATTTGGATTCCCGATTTCAACAACACATGGTTTGGTGGGAGCGTTAGTTGGCGCAGGTTTGGTTGCAGCAGGTGCAAATGTTAATTTTAGCAGCCTCGGCAAAGTATTTTTTTTACCTTTATTGTTAAGCCCTTTTGTAGCAATACTAATTTCGGCAGGGCTGTATATTATTTTAAAAAAGAGTAGGCAAGCTGTCGGTATTACTGAAGAATCTTGTGTATGTGTCGGCAATAATCAATGGATTCCTGTTATACAATCGCAGTCGCACAGTTTAAATTTTATACCCTTACAGACAACTCAAATAATTGTTGATACAACATCAAATTGTGCAAACCAATATCAAGGTAAATTTTTAGGAATTAATTTTCAATCGCTCCTTAACACACTGCATTATATAAGTGCAGGCGTTGTAAGTTTTGCTCGAGGGCTTAACGATACGCCTAAATTAGTGTCATTGCTTTTAATTTGTAACTTCTTTTCAATTCAAGTAAACATATTTATTTTAGCCATTGTAATGGCAATTGGTGGCATATTAAATGCGCGACGCATTGCCGAAACCATGAGCAAAAAAATTTCCACTATGAATCATGGGCAAGGTTTTACGGCTAATTTAGTTACTGGTTGTTTAGTCATTGCCGCCAGTAAATTTGGTTTACCCGTTTCTACTACGCATGTTTCGGTAGGAAGTATTTATGGTATTGGACTCGTTAATAAAACTGCTAACAACAAAGAAATTTCAAAAATTGGATTGTCATGGGTGCTTACTCTACCAGTTGCAGCACTGTTAAGCGCTTTATTTTATTTTATCATTCAACTTTTTAATAAATAATTATGTCAGCTACAGCTTATTTAGAAACAACACGCAACGTGTATAAAGAAGCAGCAGAAAAACCAGACATCGGTTTATGTTGCACCACCACACCCATTTGGCAATTGCCAGGTTTGGATATGCCCAAAATCATGCAACAAATGAATTATGGTTGCGGCAGTACGGTCAATCCGCGCGATTTAGTAAACAATCCAAAAATTTTATACGTCGGTGTAGGCGGTGGCATGGAACTTTTGCAATTTGCTTATTTTAGCCGCCAAAAGCACGGCGTTATCGGCGTTGATGTTGTTGAAGAAATGCTCGAAGCGAGTGAACGCAATTTTGATGAAGCTGAGAGATTAAATCCTTGGTTTAAAAAAGAGTTTGTGGATTTGCGCAAAGGTGATGCGCTCAACCTACCGATTGAAGACAACAGCATTGATATTGCTGCGCAAAATTGTTTATTCAATATTTTTAAACAAGAAGAATTGAAACGCGCACTCGAAGAAATGTATCGTGTTTTAAAACCACATGGTAAATTAGTGATGAGCGATCCGATTTGCGATACCGAAATGCCCGAAGCATTGAAAGAAGACGATCGCTTGCGCGCTTTATGCCTCAGCGGTTCGTTACCGTTGAAAGATTATATAAAAATGATGACCGATGTCGGATTCGGTACAATTGAAATTCGCGCAAAAAGACCATACCGTATTTTAGATCCTAAAAATTACGCTACGGATAAAATCATTTATATCGAAAGCGTAGAAGTATGCGCCATAAAAGACCCGATGCCTGCCGACGGACCGTGTGTATTCACGGGTAAAAC
>JAYVVO010000250.1:0-13605 GCA_043786955.1 Saprospiraceae bacterium | reverse complement strand
TGGGTTTGGAAGTCTGCGCAACCAATAAAGCAGAATCATTGGAAACAAAATGAATATCGGGCGTATTGGTAATCGGTAAATTGGCTACAACGTCGGGAATTTTACTGCGCTCGAGTGGCACACTGATATTATACGTCATTTGATCGTAATTAATTGCGATGTTCTGAGATTGACGAATAAAACTATCTGCTTCTATTTCTAAAATGTATTGCTTGTTCGGAAAGACGGTGAAATTAAAAATACCATCAGTACACATGGTCGAAACCAATAGTTTTCGCGTTTTTTCTTTTTCTAATTTTTCAAAAAGCGTCACGCGTGCGATTCTAAGTGTTGCGCGATTTTCTGCACTTTGCACGATGCCTTTAAGTTCATATTTTGTTTCAGCATTCAGCGCAACAGAATAAATATCATCATCTAAAGTGTTTAATTTTTCTGCGCCCAACATTCGATTCGACACAAAATAACTTTGTGTTTCATCTTGACTTTGCACATAATTCATATCGTCGGCACTTGAATTAAACGGCATTCCTAAATTTTCAGGTGCATACCATTTATTTGTAAAACCTTTCGATTTGAAAATATCCAATCCGCCAAGCGTTGGTCTTCCGTTGGAAGAAAAATATAATTCACCCAATTTAATATCATAAAACGGCGTTACCTCGTCACCATCGGTATTAATAATGCTACCACAATTTTGTGGCGCTTCAAAATCGCTCACGGGCGAATTGAGTGGGCGTTTTGTCCACCAAATATCCATTCCGCCGCGACCGCCTGGACGATTGCTGGCAAAAAACATCCATTCTTGATCATATTTTTTAAACACAAAAGGTTGCATCGAAATCCCGCCTTCAATATTTATGCGCTCGCCGAGTTTTTCAGGCACTGACCAACCCGACGCCGTTTTCTGTACGTGATAAAGGTAAATACTTTTAGTCGTGCGTTTATTTTTTACAATATTTTCAGGCGCAGAAAAATAAAAATCGTTGCCGTTGTTTACAAAATTTCCGTTGAGTATGGCGCGATTAGGCACTAAATTCCGTAGCGCAGGAACTTCCGTTGGTGCCGACCAATCTTCATTGCTATATTGTGAACGCACAATCATTGTATCGCGCGGCGTTTGAACCGAAAAATACATTATGTCGTCGTTAAAAAAGAAAGGATTGACTTCATTTTTTGCAGAATTAAAATTGAGATGCATCAATTTTGGGTTGTTCGTACTCGTTTTGGCTTGTTCAGTTTGTACAATACCTTTGGTGGAGCCTTCCACATAACTTTCAATTTTATCTAAAATTTGCTCTCTATCTGCACCATTATAAGTGCTGCTATATTGCAAAAATTCGGGTAGTGCTTCGTCGTATTGCCCCGACTGCTGCAAAGCGCGCGCGTAATTCAGTCGCGTATCGGCAAATTTGTTATCGCCAAGCAAAATTTGATATAGTTCAGCCGCTTTCATATAATCGCGTGCCATCAGGTAAGCATCGGCAGCATTTTTTAAAATCTCGAAATGTTTTGGTTTTAGTGTCCAAGCAGCTTCGGAATGAAAACCGACGTCGTAAAAATTATTTTCTGTGAGCGCTTTTTCGGCAGCGTGTGTGTGTTCTTTGAACGACAATGACTTCTGCGCATTTACAGCGCAAACACCCAAAAAGACCAGGAGTAAATTACAAATAAGTGTGCGCATTTTTACGCTGAGTTTTTTATGTTGTGTTCACAAATTTACAACGCGTTCAATCGTTGGTGGATAATACGCGTGTTCTAATTTTAAAACTTTGTGCGCAATATCTTCCGCCGTATCGGTTTCAAAAACTTTAGACGCTGCTTGAAATATAATGCTGCCTTCGTCGTAATCCGCATTACAATAATGAATCGTTATGCCCGTCATTTTTGCTTTTGCTGCAACCACTGATTTGTGCACATTCGCACCGTACATTCCTTTGCCCCCAAAAGCGGGCAAAAGCGCGGGATGAATATTCACAATCCGCCTCTCAAACGCATTAATTAAGTAGGCTGGTATAAGCAGCAAAAATCCAGCCAATACAATGTAATTAATTTTAAAGTCAGAAAGTAAAGTTGATACAATTTCTGCGTCTAAAAAATCTTTTTTTGCGATAAATCTCGAAGGAATACCAAATTTATAGGCTTTTGCGATAACACCCGCCGATTCAACATTCGTAATAACCAACGCTATTTTAATTTTTTCATGATTCGCGAAATACGTCATCAAAGCTTCGGCATTGCTGCCACCACCCGAAGCAAAAATGGCGATGTTTGTTTGTTGCGTCATAAAAAATTAATATTAAAAGCAAAGTTAGAGAATTTTTCAAACAAACTCCAGAAGCGTTAACGGGTTATACAAATAATCTTGTTTGAAAGCGCCAGAAGTTTAGCCGTCAACACTTGTTTAGGATATATTTTATTTAATTTTTACTGAAATCTGCGACCGCTGCCAGAAATTTAATTTACATTTGTACGGCGAAACATTATAAATTTAATTTCATGTCGGTCTCTAATTTTTTAAAAGCAGAATTAAAAGGGGATAAGGTTATTTGGGCAATACTTTCGGTGTTGGCGCTTTTTTCTATTTTAGCGGTTTATAGCTCATCAAGTACGATGGCTTTGCGCGCGCGAGGCGACAATTCAGAGTTTTATTTGATTAAACAAATTTTGGTTTTAGGTCTCGGCTTGTTCATCACGTATATTTGTTTTCTGATCCATTATAAACGTTACAGTGCAATGGCACCGTATGCATTGCTTGGCACAATCGCTCTTTTAGTTATTACGCTCGCTATTGGTCCAGATGTAAACGATGCGCGACGTTGGTTAGTAATGCCAGGCATTGGTATCACTTTTCAAACATCCGATTTAGCAAAAATTGCACTCATCGCTTATGTTGCGCGAAGTATTACAGCAAAGCAAGAATACATAAGTGATTTAAAAAACGCATTCCTTCCTATCATTTTACCCATTGTCATCGTTTTCTTACTCATTGCGCCCGCCGATTTATCTACTGCGGTTGTTCTATTTACAACATGTTTTTTAATGATGTTCATTGGTCGCGTCGCGATGAAATATATTTTGCTACTTATTTTGTGCGGTGTTATGGCGTTTGCGTGTTTAATTATTTTAGGCGATAAATTTAAAGGTACAGTGCGCACCGACACTTGGAAGGAAAGAATACGCTCTTTTTCATCCGATTCGGAAGGAAGTACGCAAACACAATTAGCTAAAATGGCAATTGCGCGTGGTGGCGTTTTCGGAACAGGTCCAGGCAATTCGGTGCAAAAAAACTATTTGCCGATGGCATACACAGATTACATCTACGCTGTCATCTTAGAAGAATATGGTCTGATAGGAGGTACACTATTGTTGGCTTTATACGTGTTGTTATTTCTGCGCGTTGTCAGGTTGGTTACCATTTCGCCTAAAACTTTTCCCGCCATGCTTTCCATTGGTTTAGCCCTCATTCTGACTATTCAGGCTTTGTTGAATATGGCAGTCAGTGTGCATCTAATTCCAGTAGCTGGTTTACCTTTACCATTTGTTTCCATGGGTGGAACGTCGTTATTATTTAGTTGTGTGTCCATAGGGATGATACTGAGTGTATCAAAATTTATAGAATCAAAATAAATAGCTTTGAGCTTTGAGCAATGAGCTCCTCATCGCGAGTGAAAGTTCAAAGCTTATAAATCACACTTAAAACCTAATTTTATGAAAGATTCATTTATTCATCATGTTTATTTTTGGTTAAACAATCCAGAAAGCGAAGTTGACAAAGCGACTTTATTGGATGGTTTGCAAAAACTTTCTAAAGTTCCGACTATCCGAGAGGTTCATATTGGTGTGCCCGCATCAACGAATCGCGATGTAATTGATGGTAGCTATGCTTTTTCGTGGTTGTGCGTGTTCAGCACACCCGAAGATCAAGAAATTTACCAAACGCATCCTATACATTTGAAATTTATAGACCAATGTAAACATACTTGGAGCAAAGTGGTGGTATATGATTCGGTTAACGCAAAATAAGTTTTTTTTAATTTACTATTTAGAAGTCAAAGCAAAAAATATTCCTATATTTGTGTGTACAATTAACCAAAATTCAAGGTTAAGAACTTATACAATTCTTTTGAAGCTGTACAAAAATATAATTTTTTTGCTTATTCTTTGGTCAATTTTTTTTCCTGCCTGACTACACTTTTTTTTGTTTTTTAACCATAACATAAACTTACAATGTCCCACACTTACTCTGTGCTTTGCGCTCTGCGTATGCACGTATTCTTTATTTTTTTATTTTTAGTAGATACGCCAACTTTCGTTAAAGCACAATCCGAAGTAACGGTGCGTGTCAGTTCAAATTCACCCACCTACGCTATTTACGGATTTTTAACTTTTTATGTAACCGTAAAAAATAACGGACCGAGTGTTGCCAGCGATGTGGTTTGCATTGCGCCAGAACCTACGGGTAGTTCTAATGTGTGCAACAAAACGGATGTTGGTTTTTGGCGCAATTGGGACACAGGGGCGTGGATGATTGGCAATTTAAATCCCGGCGATTCCGTTACGTTACAAACAACAGTATTTACACTCTCGAGTTCAGGCATAACCATGTCGGCAAATGTGACGAGTTCGAGTTCCGATTCTATAAGTAATAACAATACGTCGTCGTGGAGTGTCATTTTAGGTGTGAGTGCTGCGCATTTAAATTGCGACGGTAGTGGTGTAAGCAGCGGAAATGGTGGTGGGAATAATGGTGGAAATAATGGCGGAAGCGGCGCAAATAGCAGCACCGATATTGTGCATTTATCTGTTTCTTTATCGGGAAGCAATCCAGAATTAAATTATGGACTATTCGAGAGTTTTGTTTTAACTATTAAAAATTCGTCAAATAAAACAGCTACGAATGTTAAAGTGCAGCTTGCTCTTCCAGCAGGACTTGCTTTACAAATCTCCAATGTTGCGGGTTTAGGTTCTTTCGATTTAACAACGGGCATCTGGACCATTGATAAACTGGATGCTTATAATTCGCACACTATTACAGCCAATGCTCAAGTAGTTCAAGGTGGTGTATTTAAATGTTATGCACAAGTTACAGCGTGCGATCAAACCGATTCAAACAGTAAACCCAATAATTATACAGGTAAAGCTGTTGAAGATGACGAAGCAGATTTAGATATTTTAGGTTTATGGGCTGATCTTTCCATGAAAGCTGCTTTTAAAGCGGGTACACCTGCTCAAATAAAAGTAGGAGATAACGTTACTTTCGTTGCAACGCTGACAAATTCAGGACCGACGCGCGCCGACGGTGTCAAAATTCGCTCGTATATCCCTAATAGTATGCAATTTATTTCGGCTACAACATCTATTGGAATTTACGACAGTCATCTCGGTGTTTGGATTTTAAGCGATGATCCTGATCCGAATAATTACGGCAATAAACCGGGGTTTACGATTCAAGCCAATTCGTCGCACACGCTTGAAGTGACGTATAAAGCTGTTCAAACGGGAATTATTACTTACGACATAGAAGTCAGATCGGATAATGTACCCGATCCAAATTCAACACCTTCCAATTTTAATTTAGCAGAAAACGATGAAGCACAAGTTATTTTCAATGTCGTCTCTCAAATTGATACTAACCCTCTTGCGGATTTAAAACTTACTAACGCAATACTTTTATCACCTTTAGCTAATAATGATTCCATCGCCTTTCAAATTATTTTAACTAATTACGGTCCATACGCTGCGAATGTAGTAGTTAAAAATACAGCATCATCCGCGTTGGGAATCAGTAATTATATTCCTTCTGGCAGTTCAACTTATTCAAATAATTTGTGGACAGTAAATAATTTAGCTGCTGGTAGTACTGCAATTTTAACTCTAAGTGGTAGAGCGAACAACATCAATAAAATTGAAAGCGATTTTGCGCAAGTTTGGACTTCCAACCAACCCGATCCCAATTCAACGCCAGGAAATAATATTACAGGTTCGTCCAAAGAAGACGATGAAACGATTATTTCGTTTGGCGGAGCAGTTTCATCGGGTAGTGGTGGCGCATTAACGCTGAGTATTTCTTCCAATCCACCAACGTATAAAATATACGCTACAAATACTTTCAGAATAACGGTTAAAAATAATACTGCTACAACAAATCAAAATCTGAAAATATATTTCCCTTATCCTGTTAATACCATAACGGGTGGTACTGCTGTTGCTTCTTTGGGAACTTGGAATGAATGGTGCTCGGATGGAAAGCAATGCTATCTATGGAATATTTCCTCACTTGCCGGAAACGGAACAGCTACATTAGATGTACCTTTATTTATTCAAAATACTACAGATAATTTAGTTGCAACAGCAACTATTAATACTGTTTCGCCAATTATTTCAACTAGTCTAACCTTGGCGCCGTTCTCTTTTAATTCAGAACCCACAGCATTCAAAACGCAGGGCGATGACAATACGCAGCGCGCTAAAAATGAATCTTTGTTAAAAATTAATACGGAAATCGATAATTCTGATTCGATACTCTTTAAAGATAAATTAGCGAACAAATATGCGTCATTACAAAATGGATTATACATTTTTCCAAATCCTGCGAAAGACGCATTGCATGTTGCGCTCACTGACGATGCGATTCATCGCATCACTGCCATTTTACTTTATAATAGTCTGGGCTCAGTAATGAAAAAAATAATATGCGTTGACGTGAGTGAAAATATTTTTAACATCAACGTGAATGATTTATCGGCAGGCACTTATTTCGTTCGAGCCATATCGGATGGTAGAGCAGATGTTATTCAAAGATTTATTATTGCGCGTTAAAAATTGAAAAGTTCAGAAGGTTGTAAATTTTCCTTTTTCCAAGTCATTAATGGCATGGTTATAAATTGGTCACGCCTATGGCGTTTTCACTTTTCCTTCCTTCCTTCATTCATTCACTTCTCGCCATCAACAATAATTACTTTGTTCAAAAAATGTACGCCAATACTTATTTCAAAAGTCAAGTTACGAAATGATTGCTCGCTAATATCTATATTCTGACGCGAATACACATCGTAAGCGGTAAACGCGGGACGGTAATATTGCTTAGAAATATCGGGATGAACGCTAATTTCCACAAAACCTTTTATAAGATCGGAAAATGGATATTCATAACCTGCTGCTACCGAAACACCATAATTGAATTTATTTACAAAATCATTTATCGGCGAAGAGAAAGTAAAAATAGAATATTGATCAGGTAGTGCTAAATTAGTTTTTACGGTATATTCTGCACGCAAACCCAAAGAATAATAAGCGCGCTCGCTGCCTAAAACATTTCTTTTTTTAGCACCAATAATGAGTGCGATATTATTATAAACAAATTCTTGCGTGAAAGCGTCGTAACTCACTTGATTGCCCAATCTGTCGAAACCATAATACGCTCTATACCGATTAGCAGTGCCGCGCGAATGATAACCCAATTGCGCAAATAAAACGGAGGTCGGATCGGAGGGTGCGTTTTCAATAAACGCTGCCCCATGATAATTAAACAACAAACTATTACTGCTCGACGGAATTTGTGAACCGATTGTCAATCCACCTTTAAATCCAAAAACATAACTCTGCGCTGTGCTGAGGGTGCTAATGAAAAAACACAAAATTATAATTTTGGAAGACAACTTATTCATTTTAAAATTTTGTAAAGAAATGACGAAAGAGGTGTAAGCTATTTTACGATACAAAGAAAACAAAGTTTTATTGATAATCGGTGCATTTCTACAGATTTTTATAGCGCGGCATAGTTTATAAAAATTTAAATTTTTAAAGATTTAGTGTTTAAGCACAAGTATTGTATTTTTGTTTCGCGTTTTATTTTCTACAAATAAAATGCTGATTATCAGCCAACTTTTTAATTGCGTGTATGACTAAGCATTTCAGCCTTTTTACCGAATTTGACATCTATCTATTTAAATCAGGAAGACACTACCGCTTATTCGAAAAATTAGGTGCGCATTTTGCTGAAACCGATGGTGTGCATGGCGTATTTTTTGCTATTTGGGCACCCAATGCGCAAGGTGTAAACCTCATCGGCGACTTTAACCATTGGAAAAGAAATTCTACACCGATGTATCCGCGCTTAGACAGTTCAGGAATTTGGGAAGTTTTTGTGCCAGGCGTGGAAAATAAAGCGCATTATAAATTTATAATAACCACTAAGAAAGGCTACATCCTCGAAAAATCAGATCCATTTGCACATTTATGGGAAACACCACCGCTCACGGCGAGTATAGTTTACGATATAGCACACCAGTGGAATGATAATGAATGGATGCAACAACGAAAAGCGAAGGCGCAACATCCGCAACCGATGTCGGTGTATGAAGTGCATTTCGGTTCTTGGCGCAGACACACAGAAGATGGAAATAGATCGCTTTCATACATTGAGGCTGCGACACAATTAGTAGATTATGTCGCTGATTTGGGTTTTACGCATGTCGAGTTTCTACCACTTTTAGAACATCCTTACGAACCGAGTTGGGGTTATCAGGTGCTTGGTTATTTCGCGCCGACGAGTCGTTTCGGTACGCCTCATGAATTTATGAAATTGGTAGAGGCGTTTCATGCTAAAGGGATTGGTGTTATCATGGATTTTGTGCCGAGCCATTTCCCGATGGATTCGCATGGTCTATTTGAGTTTGATGGTACGCATATTTATGAATATCCAGACCCTAGAAAAGGTTATCATCCCGATTGGAAATCGGCAATTTTTGATTATGGCAGACCTGAAGTGCGCAGTTTTCTAATTTCCAGTGCTATGTTTTGGCTCGACAAATATCACATTGATGGTTTCAGAGTTGATGCAGTGGCTTCTATGTTATATCTCGACTATTCCCGAGAAGCCAATGAATGGATTCCGAATAAATACGGTGGTAATCAACACCTCGAAGCCATTCAGTTTTTGCGCGAGTTCAACGAGGCTATTCACGAACACCAACCTGATACCCTTACGATTGCCGAAGAATCAACGTCATTTTATGGCGTTTCAAAACCTATTTCTGACGGTGGTTTAGGTTTCGACCAAAAATGGATGATGGGTTGGATGAATGATACACTCACATACTTCAAGCGTTCACCCGAACACAGGAAGTTCCATCAAAATAATATAACGTTTAGTATTTCGTACGCTTTTTCCGAAAACTTTATGCTTCCTATCAGTCACGACGAAGTGGTTCATGGGAAAGGAACAGTTTTAACGCGCATGCCTGGCAACGAAACGCAAAAATTTGCGAATGTGCGCGCGCTCTTTGGTTATATGTATGCACATCCTGGCAACCCGTTATTATTTATGGGTTGTGAAATTGGTCAAGGTGGTGAATGGAATTTTAAACAACAACTTGATTGGTGGTTATTGGAATCGCCAAAACATAAAGGGATTCAAAATTTAATAAAAGCACTCAACGGCATTAAAAAATCTTTCGGTGCTTTATACGAAAAAGCTTTCAGCTACGAAGGTTTTGAATGGATTGCAGGCGATGACACTTACAATTCTGTTGTGCTTTTTAAACGCAAAGGCAATGAAAACACACCCGCCATTATTGCTGCTTGTAATTTCGGCGTAAATGGTTTCGATGCTTATGGCGTTGGCGTAAACGACAGCAACGCATGGAGAGAAATTTTAAACACCGATAGTGCTGAGTTTGGTGGAAATAACCATTGTAACGTCGGTGATATAAAACCGCAGGAAGGCAGCATGCACGGCAAATCTTTTTTTATTAATATTGTTTTACCACCACTTTCAACGGTATATTTTGTAGAGGTTTTGTCAGCGAAAAAAATATCGAAAAAGAAAACCCGCGTTTGAAAGCGTTAATAATGAATAGCGTGCATCATCAGAATGAAACCGTATCATAATTATTCCAGCCCCAAATGCTATCGTTAAAGTCATCGCGATTTGAGACTTTAGAATTGTGTTTTGTTAATACGCGCTTTTTCTGTCGGTCAATAATTAATTTTGCCAGACGATAGTTAACAGGTTGTGTATCGGTCTCTGCATTGAGGGCGGCGTGAATTTTAACTTCGTCAACATCCATGCGATACATAGTGCTGAGAAGCAAATCAATTTTATGCTCAATCATATACGCTACAACGTGTGCGACTTCTTCTAAAAGTTGCGCCTCGTCAATTATCGGCGTAGTGGATTCAAATTCTAAATCGCGCAAAATAAGCGCGGTCGTTTCATCTAATAATTGTTCTTTTTTCATAAAATAAAAAATAAATACTGTGCGTAAATTTACTGCCGATTGCATATATCTTGTATCTCAACCTCCGATAAAAAATGGCGTAATAATCACAGATGATGCTGGTAAAATTTTAAAAATTGATACGCGCGAAAATCAAAACGACTCGGATGTAGAAATTCATACAGGAATAATAGTTCCAGGTTTTATCAATACCCATTGTCATTTAGAACTTTCGCACATGCTCGGCAAAGTTCAAACGGGCACAACTTTAATTCCATTCATCACGCAAGTTGTTACGAAACGGCAAGCAACGCCGCAAGTTTTGCAAAAAGCGATTGAACGCGCGGAAGCACAAATGCTGAAAGAAGGCATCGTTGCAGTCGGTGATATTTCTAATACATCTGATACATTTAAGCAAAAAGATAAAGGCAATCTATTCTATTACACCTTTATAGAAATGTTTGATTTTCTGCAAGATGCAAATGCTGAAAGTGAATTTCAAAAGTACAAAAGCGTTTTTAATTTTGCAAAACCTACAGCAAAACATGCCGTTTCGATGGTGCCGCACGCACCCTATTCAGTTTCAAAATCGCTCTTCCGAAAAATTAATGCGTCGAGCGAGCATGAGAATATGACTTCCAGCATTCATAATCAGGAAACGCAACCTGAGCAAGATTTATTTTTAAATGGTAGCGGCGCATTTTACGCATTTTATGGCGCGTTCGGTATCAGTCTCGATAATTTTAAACCACCCCATACAACGGCAATTCATTATGCTTTAGAAAACATGAATCCGGAAATACGCAATTTATTTGTACATAATACCTTAACCTCGCGAGAAGATATTTCTGTGGCGCAACGTTGGTCGAAAAATGTTTATTGGGCGACGTGTCCCAATGCTAATTTGTATATCGAAAACCGATTGCCTAACTACCAAAATTTTATAGATGAGAAAGCGCGTCTAACTATCGGAACAGATAGTCTGACATCCAATTGGCAACTTTCCGTTTTAGAAGAAATGAAAACCATTGCGCGATATCAATCGTACGTTTCGTTTACAACGCTTTTGGAATGGGCAACTTTGAACGGTGCAAAAGCGCTTGGCTTCGATGCAACTTTAGGGAGTATTGAGGTTAATAAATCCCCTGGTTTAAACTTACTGAATACGGACGCAAATGGAACTCTAAAATCTAATACGCGCGTTAAACGTTTAATTTAATTTACTGATATTACGCAAGTTGCGCTGCACTTCCTCTAATTTGAATTTTGATTTACTACAAAGATTGAGGTGCTCTGCACTTCTTTGCGTAAAATAAGTTAATTCATTAAAAATAAAGGCACGGAGTAAGAGAATAAAGAAATTCATACAAGTTTTTTTATTTTTTAAAAATCGTAACATTCCGATGAAATTGAAAGTTTATGGAACGAATAAAATTTGCAATCAATCCGCCATGCCAAACCTTTGTACTTTACCTTTGTACTGAATTCGTTTCTTTCATTTACCCTATAAAATGCTCGATACCGTTTTTAAGAAGGATGTTTTAAATTTTGCTTCCAAAATAACGTTGCAGCGCGCGCGTAATGCTGTGAAAGTTTACGCCTCTTACTATGCTACGCGCCTTTTAAATAAACCTGTGCAATGGGGTTTGCCCATTACAATTTCAGTCGAACCGACAACGGCGTGTAATTTACGCTGCCCTGAATGTCCGTCAGGTTTGCGCGCATTTACGAGACCGACGGGTAATTTGAAAGAAGATTTTTTCAGAGATACGCTCGCGCAATTGCACGATACATTGATGTACATTATTTTTTATTTTCAGGGTGAGCCGTACATCAATCCTAAATTTTTAGAAATGGTTTCGCATGCCCACCAAAAAGGCATTTACACGATTACTTCAACGAATGGACATTTTTTAAACGACGCAAACGCGAAAAAAACCATAGAATCGGGATTAGACAGATTAATAATTTCGGTGGATGGCGCGACGCAAGAAACATACGAAGCTTACAGAAAAGAAGGAAAATTAGAATCGGTGTTGCAAGGTGCGCGCAATGTCGTGAAATGGAAACGCGAACTACAAAGCGCCACGCCACATATTATTTTTCAGTTTTTAGTTGTGCAGCATAACGAACACGAAATAGAAACCATTTACCAAATGGCTAAAGACATTGGTATTGATGAGGTGAAACTCAAAACAGCACAAGTTTATGATTACGAGAACGGTAACGATTTAATCCCCACTATCGAAAAATATGCACGCTATAAACGCAATAGCGATGGTACTTGGCGCGTAAAAAATAAAATCGTCAATGGTTGTTGGAAACTTTGGCACGCTTGTGTTATTACTTGGGATGGTTTAGTGGTTCCCTGTTGTTTCGATAAAGACGCGCTACATCGTCTTGGCGATTTAAAACGTGTACCGTTTAAAACTATTTGGCACAGTGAAGAATATAAAAAGTTTAGAACCCAACTCCTGAAAGGGAGAAACACAATTGACATTTGTAATAATTGTACAGAGGGTTGTTCTGTTTGGGTTTAAAAAGTAAAACTCCAATTTGTTTCTTTCAAATAATTTTCTGATGCCGTTAAAAATTTTAGTTTTTCTGTAAATATAAAATATCTGCTCTCGCATTAATAAAAAGAAGCGATTTCCCATTCAATGAAAATCGCTTCTTTTTATTATTTTCAAAAATTACTTACTCGGTTGCATCACAACAATTTGAAACGAACCTGGAATCATTTTAGCGCGTGGTCTTTTCCCATCCGCACCAGCAGGTGGTTGCGGTTCAAAATCGGCAGCAGGCATAAACACCGCGTGCGATTTTTCATCAATTGCAATTGTACGCGCTGAATTTTTACTCGCGAAGTTACCGACCAAAGTATATTTATCGGGACTGTCTTCGTGAATAACGCTCAGTGTGCCAGAACCGTTGGAAGTAAAAATATTTTTTGTCGCGTTGTCAAATGCTGCACCGTCACAACCTTCACCAATTTTAACTTTGCTAACAATTTTTCCTGTTGTAGCATCCATAATGACTAAAAGCTTTTCGCAGGTTGCGAACAAACGATTTGTCGCCTTATCAATTTCTAATCCTGTTGGTGATTCACCTGGTAAAAGCGAAAAATGATTCACAATCTTAAACGTTTTTAAATCAATAGCAGCAATTTCATTTTTATCCTCCACATTCACATACAGCATTCCTTTATCGTTCGATACAGCTGTTTCAGGTTTTCCTGCTACATCTACCGTTGCGATAATTTTTTTCTTATCCACGTCAATAAAACTTAAATCTTTACTTCTACCGTTGCAAGTAACAACTGTGTTCGTGAACGTTTCAAAGATGATAGCGTCAGGATTTGTACCTGTGTGAAGTGTATCTAAAG
>JAYVVO010000249.1:0-5004 GCA_043786955.1 Saprospiraceae bacterium | reverse complement strand
TAAAATCATACATGATGCCACCTCGAAAAATGGCTTTAGCGAATGAATCAGCCGTGTATGCCGCAACAGCTTGTTTTGAATATTACCAAAATCTCAATTCTAATTTTAAGGATAATCTTTCACCCGATTTCATTCGCCTCAATGTTTCCGAAAATTCGATTGATAGCGATTTAAATTTTTTGGCGGCGCAAGGCACAGTTTCAGCAGCTATTTTTCCGTTTGGTTCAAATAATTTATTGCCGTCGGTGCAATCGGCAATGAAATTTAAAATTAAAAACTATCTCAATCTTTTTCAATCAACCACGCGCGGACAGCAAAAAGTGTATGAGTTGCGAAAAGCCTTATTGCGCGGGCATCCTGTAATAATAGAATTGCCAGTGAGTGAAACAATTTTTAGTAATTTAAATCAAGTTAAGACTTGGAAATATGAAAAATCTAATGAAAAACTTTCATCGCACTATGTTATAGTTGTCAGCTATAATGACGAGCGCAGTATGTTTGAAGTTATGAACTCGGCAGGAAAAACATGGGGTAGTGGTGGTTATTTATGGATGAGTTATGACGATATCGCTAATTACGCGACGCATGGTTATGTAGTTGTGAACTGATAATTTTTTTTAAACTGCATGAACAAATTTCCATTGAGCAAAAAAGTAATATACAAAATGGAACAAACCATGCGTTGGTTCGGACCAAATGATCCTGTCTCACTTTCAGATATTAAACAAGCAGGTTGTACAGGAGTGGTTTCTGCTTTGCATCAAATTCCGAATGGTGATGTATGGTATATTGAAGAAATCTTGAAACACAAAGCTATAATCGAAGAATCAGGTTTAGCTTGGTCGGTCATAGAAAGCGTACCTGTTCATGAAGCAATTAAAACGCAAGCCAAAGGGTTTCAGGATTTTATAGAAAATTACAAACAATCTATAATAAACTTAGCAGCATGCGGCATAAAAAATATCACTTACAATTTTATGCCAGTTTTAGATTGGACGCGCACCGATTTAGCTTTCACAGTCGAAGATGATTCGAAGGCTCTGCGATTTGAAATGGCGGCGTTTATCGCTTTTGATTTATTTATTTTAAAGCGTAAAGCAGCCGAGAAAGATTACTCTGCCGAAAATATTAAAAGAGCTACTGAAAAATTTGCATCTATGAATGATGTTGATAAAGTATTGCTGCAACGCAATATTATTGCAGGGTTACCAGGCAGCGAAGAAAGTTTCACCATCCCACAATTTCAAATGGCTTTAGATGCTTATAAAAACATTGATAGAACTAAATTACAGACTAACTTAATTTATTTTTTGAAAGAAATAATTCCAGTTGCAGATAAATGTGGCGTTAAAATGTCAATTCACCCCGACGATCCTCCCTTTAGTATTTTAGGTTTGCCCCGTGTGGTGAGTACTGCTAAAGATATTCGGGTACTGATTAAAGCTGTGCCGTCATTGAATAATGGGTTATGTTTCTGCACAGGTTCTTTTGGTGTTATTCCTGAAAATAATTTGCCTCAAATGGTTAAAAAGTTCGCTAATCGTATTAATTTTATCCATCTAAGAAGTACACGCAGAAATGAATGGGGAGATTTTTATGAAGACAACCATTTAGAAGGCGATGTGGATATGTACGCTGTTGTGAAAGAATTAGTCAAAGCTATGAAATTGCAAAAAGTGAATATTGCTATGCGTCCCGATCACGGACATCAGATGCTCGATGACTTAAAAAAGAATACGAATCCTGGTTATTCGGCAATTGGTCGTTTGCGTGGTTTGGCTGAAATTAGGGGATTAGAATTTGGAATATTAAAAGGAGTTTAGTTGTTCGTTGTTCGTTGTTAGTTTACGAGTAATCTTCGACGAACAACGAATAACTAACAACGAACAACCATGATAGTATGTTTTGGAGAAATTATGCTACGGCTCAGTCCGCCAAATAATTTAAGGTTTGCGCAAGCGTCAAATCTGGAGATGAATTTTGGTGGTTCGGAATCGAATGTAGCAGTCTCGTTGGCACAATTTGGAATTGCTTCCCAATATATTTCGCGCGTACCAGCTAATGATTTAGGTCATGCTGCCCTCAATGGTTTAAAACATCACGGCGTAGATGTTTCTGCGGCGGTATTTGGTGGCGAACGTTTGGGTTTATATTTTTTAGAATCGGGTGCTGGTCGGCGAGGATCAAAAGTGATTTACGACAGAGCAAACTCTGGTATGGCAACTTTAGAGCGCGGCATGATTGATTGGAAAACTATTTTTAAAAATGCCAGTTGGTTTCATTGGTCGGGTATAACGCCCGCCATTTCACAATGTGCTGCCGATGCAATAGAAGAAGCACTTTTTATTGCTCAATCATTAGGTGTAAAAATTTCTTGCGATTTAAATTATCGCGTAAATTTATGGAAATACGGTAAAACACCAACCGATATAATGCCTAATTTAACAAAGTATTGCGATGTGTTGATGGGTGATGGTGATGCTTTCAAATTATTTTATGGCATTGATGCAACGGAAACACTGACTTATTTGCAAGCAGTGGCGAAGCATTTTCAGAAATTAAAAATTGTTGCAATGACGGCGCGTCAAGGACTTTCCGCTTCGCACAATACTTATCAAGGTTTTATTTTTGATACACAATCCGTTTATTCATCTAAAGTATACGATATTCCAGATATTTTAGATCGCATCGGCGGCGGTGATGCTTTTATGGCGGGTTTAATTTATTGTTTAACCCAAAATAAAAATTCCCAAGATGTTGTAGAATTTGCAACTGCGGCAGCAACACTCAAACATTACGTGCATGGCGATATGAATTTATGCAGCGTTGCTGAAGTAGAAAGTTTAGTTTCAGGAAATTTAGGAGGACGCGTAAAAAGATAATAGTTGTTCGTTGTTGGTTGTTCGTTTGAGGGTTCAAATATCAAAATATACACGCAACGAATAACGAACAATAAACAACGAACAACAAACAACGAATATGGCAAGATTTACAAGATTAGAAGTCTATCAAAAAATTGATGAGACAGGATTGATTCCGTTGTTTTATGAACCCGATTTTGAACGCGCTAAAGATTTACTCATTGGCTGCTATAACGGTGGGGTGCGTGTAGTTGAAATTACTAATCGCGGTGATTTTGCACATGAAGTTTTCGGTAACCTCGTTAAATGGGTGAACGTAAACTTACCTGAATTAATTTTAGGTGTAGGGACTGTTGTTGATTCAGCGACAGCGGCACTGTATATTCAACTCGGGACAAATTTTGTAGTTACACCAGTCTTTCATGAAGATATTGCACGCGTTTGTAATCGTAGAATGATTGGGTGGCTTTCTGGTTGCGCCACGTTGACCGAAATTTCGCGCGCTCAAGAATTTGGGGCAGAAATTGTCAAAGTTTTTCCAGGTGAAATTTTATCCCCTGCATTTGTAAAAGGTGCTTTGGGTCCTATGTCTTGGTCGAAAATAATGCCAACGGGTGGCGTTGAACCAACATTAGAAAGTTTAACGGCATGGTTCAATGCTGGCGTTGTATGCGTGGGTATGGGTTCAAAATTATTTCCAAAAGGTGCAACTGCAGATGAAGTTTCTGAAAAAGTGCGATTTTGTATTGAAGCCATTAAAAAAATTAAAAATAATGGGTAAATACAGATGGACAGTTGTTGCACTTTTATTTTTTGCAACTACAATAAATTATCTCGATAGACAAATAATTGGTTTACTCAAACCAACTTTAGAAAAAGCATTTAGTTGGACAGAAACGGATTACGGACACATTGTAACAACTTTTTCTGCTTTTTATGCACTGGGTTTACTCATTTTTGGTCGCGTGATAGATAAAATTGGGACAAAAATTGGATATACAATTTCAATTGTAGGTTGGTCTATTGCGGCTATTTTACACGCCTTGGCTACTTCAACATTTGGTTTCATAAGTGCCCGTGCATTTTTAGGTTTGACAGAATCTGGAAATTTTCCGGCTGCTATAAAAACCGTTGCAGAGTGGTTTCCTAAACGCGAGCGTGCATTAGCAACAGGTATATTTAACTCTGGTGCGAACATCGGTGCCGTTGTTGCACCTATCGCCGTGCCGTGGTTATTAGGAATGTATGGTTGGCAAATGGCTTTTATTGCAACAGGCGTTGTTGGGTTTGTCTGGCTAATATTTTGGTTAATATTTTATGAAATTCCTGCGAAACAGTCGCGACTTAGAGCGGAAGAGTTTGCCTACATAAATTCCGATGCGGATGAAAAAGTTGAAAATGAAATTAATACGCAGCCTGTAAAATGGTTGCAACTTTTTAGTGTCAAGCAAACGTGGGCTTTTATTTTTGGAAAAATGCTAACCGATCCGATTTGGTGGTTTTTTCTTTTTTGGTTGCCCTCTTATTTTGCTACTACTTTTCAAATTGATTTAAAAAAACCAAGTCTGGAACTTATTTTAGTCTATACTGCCACAACTATCGGTTCAATCGGTGGTGGTTATCTGTCAGGCTGGTTTATTAATCGCGGTTGGGAAGTTTTTCGTGCGCGTAAAGTCTCAATGTTATTTTTTGCACTGTGCGTTACGCCTATTATGTTGGTTCAATATGCTTCCAATAAATGGCAAGCCGTGGTGCTCATTGCATTAGCTGCAGCAGCGCACCAAGCATGGAGCGCAAACATTTTTACGACTGCCAGCGATATGTTTCCAAAAAAAGCACTGAGTTCTGTAATTGGTATCGGCGGCATGGCGGGTTCAGTCGGTGGTATTTTTTTTCCACTGCTCGTTGGTTGGTTACTCGATAGCAATAAAACAGCAGGCAATATTGGTTTAGGCTACAATATTATTTTTATCATTTGCGGTTCTGCTTATTTAGTAGCGTGGTGTATGATGCACTTTTTTGCGCCGAAAATGGAAAAAGTAATTATTTAACGTGAACTCGGACTTAAAATATTAAATTTGAATTAGTTACATAAAAAAAACCGATAAATTGAGAAATTTGTAAAAAAATTCACTCTATTTAA
>JAYVVO010000248.1:0-1657 GCA_043786955.1 Saprospiraceae bacterium | reverse complement strand
CAATTTTTAAGATTTACAAAAAATCAACACAATTTTTGTCGCAAGGTAATTTCAATAGGTTTATATCAATTTTTTTTATATTTTTGAGAGTTATAAATATTTATTTAAAATAAAAAAAATCCGTATGACTGCATTCCCTCCTTCACAAACACGCACACCACGTCCATTACCAACAAAAAAAGACTTATTCACGGGTGGAAAAGTGAATAAACCAGAACTTACAATTTTTTTTAACTTAGCGTATTTCAGAACAGCAGGTGTCATTTACCATTTGCTCAATAAAGAATACACAAAATTAAAAAAAGATTTGGAAGGTATTTATAACGATACCTCATGGCATACTGATGAAAAAGTGCTTTCTGGATTGTTCGATTATATGTTTAAGGGTTACAGATTAGCCAAAAACGCGAGTGGTTATGAAATGACGAAGGACGACGAAAAGTTTGTGATTGCAATGGTTGGTAAATTAGAAACTATTCGCAATTTTCATTCGCACTACTACCACGATAATTCGGTTTTAATTTTTGAGGATAAATTCAAGAAAGAAATAAATAATCTGCATTACGATGCTTTCATGTCATTTATGGGAAAATATCCAAGAGAAGTTGAAAAATATGTTGATACTTTAAAAGATAACCCGTTGTTTAAAAAAAACGGGAACGATGAATACATGACACAAGATGGTAGAACTTTCTTCCTGAGTTTTTTCTTAACGCGTGGTGAAATGGCGCGATTCTTACAACAAAGTAAAGGTTACAAACGCAACGATACGGATGAATACAATATAAAACATTTGGTGTTTCGGTATTTTACGCACCGCGACGGTTCAGCACGAAAACATTACGGACATGATGAAAATGTTTTAAGCACCTTAGCAAACGAAGAGAAAAATGATATTTTAAATGTGCGTCAAGCTTTTAAATTGATTTCTTATTTGAATGACGTACCAGAAGAATCGAACGATGTAAAACTTTTTCCATTATTTTTAGACGGGCAAAAAGTAGAAACTTTAGATCATTATCTCAAGTTTTACGCAGTGCATAATTTTTTTGGTGCTTTAAAAATTGACAAAATCACGAAAGTTGTTAAACTCAAATTAGAAGAATGCACTTGCACACCTAAATGTAGATGTAAGTGTAGAGAGAAGACAAAACTATGCAATTGTAAATGCCAAGTTGAAAAAGAAATTACTTTAGAAAATCAAATGTCTATTCAGTTTGAAGGCTATCGCATTGAGTTAAGCAAAAATACATTTCATAAACTCATTTTAGATTCAATACGTAGAAACGATGCAGGTAAGACCGTAATTGACCAATTCAAAAAATTTGTTACCGAGCGTAATGATCTCTCAAATTTAATAGAAACTCTAAATCCAGAAAGAACAATTGCAGGAACGAAGGAAACGATTACCGAGAATGGAAAAATTACTTTAACCGATGCGTTAGATCAATATTACCGTTTTAAACTTAGGAATGATTTTTTAAAAGAAAAAATGGGTAAATGGCTTGAAGGAAAAGAACAACCGCCTTTAAAACGTTCTAAGGATTACAAACCTTTGCTTAAAGAACAAACATTCAAGAATTTAATTAAAGTAGAACCTATTGAAGTTAACTACCACGATTTTTATTTCGAGGCAGATGAAAAACTACGCGCTGCC
>JAYVVO010000247.1:0-5008 GCA_043786955.1 Saprospiraceae bacterium | reverse complement strand
TTAAAACTTGTCCTCTTTTGCATTTTGCTTTCCAGTATTGGTTGGGCGCAAAATAAAATTTCAGGAAAAATTACAGACGAAACTAACGGTGAACCGCTTATTGGAGCGAGTGTTGTAGCAAAAGGCACAACAGTAGGCACGGTTACAGACGTTGACGGTAATTTTTCTTTCGATGCACCTGCCAGTGTGACGGCTCTCACAGTTTCTTATGTCGGTTATGCCCCTCAAGAAATTGCAGTAACGCCCGGTCAAACTGCTTTCACAATATACATGATAGCGAGTAACACGCTTAATGACGTTGTTGTTGTCGGTTATGGAACTACAACTAAAAAAGGTTTAACTGGTTCAGTCTCTAAAATTTCAGGCGAGCAAATTTCAGGCTTACCTGTTGTTGGCCTCGATGCGGCTATGCAAGGTCAAGCGGCAGGCGTTTTAGTGACGCAAAATTCAGGAACACCTGGTGGTGCAATTTCTGTACGTGTTCGTGGTGTGTCATCAATTAACGGAACAAATCAACCGTTGTATGTTATTGATGGTATCCCAATTGTAACGGGTTCACTTTCTCAAATAGGAACTGGTAACCAAACAACAAATGCTTTGGCAGATATCAACCCTGCGGATATAGAAAGTATTGAAATTTTGAAAGATGCTGCTGCTTCAGCAATTTATGGTGCACGCGCAAATAATGGCGTTGTGCTTGTAACAACCAAGCGCGGTAAATCCGGAAAAACTAAAATTGAGTTTAGCTCTTACACTGGTACGCAAAGCACAGTTAAAAAATTAGGTACTATCACAGGTCCACAATATGAAAATTTAGTGAACGAATCGCGCACAAATCGCGGACAAAGTTTGATTTTTTCCGATCCTAATAATGCAACAACTACAAATTGGCAAGATCAGATTTTTAGAGATGCTGCTATTAACAATACAAGTTTAAGTTTATCGGGCGGTAACGACAGAACACGTTATTTTGCATCGGGTGAATATTTAAATCAAGATGGTATCGTCATTGGGTCAAATTTTCAACGCGCGAGTGGAAAATTAAACGTAGATAACAACATCACTGATAATTTAAAAATTAGTTTGACGACTACATTTTCTCAAACTAATAGTAATCGTGTTAATAATGACAACAACATTTATGGTGTTGTTAGTGCTGCAGTGCTATTGGGATCACATATTCCAGTTTTTACAGACGATACTAAATCTAAGTATGCGCGCGACCCGAACTCTTCGGTAGAAAATCCGGTAGCTGCTGCGCTCTTACCAACAATTAATTACGTTACTCAACGCGTACTTGCAAATGCGGCATTAGAGTGGACAATTATTCCGAACTTAGTGGCGCGCACAAGTTTTGGAACAGATTTAAATAATTTCCGTGATTTCCGCTTTTATCCATCAACTTCAAGCGCTGGTGCTGGTGTAGGCGGACAAGCTACTGAAAATTTTACAAGAGATTATGTTTTAATTAACGAAAACACTTTGCGCTACGTTTTTAATGTTTCCAAACTAAAAGTTGATGCAGTCGGCGGTTTATCATTCCAGAATGAAAAAGTAAATTTTTTGTTCGCACAAGGTGAAAAATTTCCAGGCAATACGATTCAAACATTGGATGCTGCTTCTGTAAAGAAGAATATTATATCTGGTGCAACGCTATATGGTATAAATTCTTATTTTGGTCGTTTAGCACTTACTTGGGATAATAAATATTCACTGTCAGGTAGTTTGAGATCGGATGGATCTTCTCGTTTTGGTGCAGACAATCGCTTTGGTGTTTTCCCAAGTATTTCTGCTGCATGGAATATTTCGGATGAAGGTTTCTTTAAACCTTTAAGATCTGTGGTTTCATCTTTAAAATTTAGAGGTGGCGTTGGTTTAACTGGTAGTTCGGATATTTCTAACTTTGCATCCCGCGGTTTAATTGGCGCAGGTGTTAACTATTTTTCTTCTCCAGGTTTATATCCTATTCAGTTAGCCAACACAGCTTTAAGTTGGGAACAGAAAAAAGATATTAGTGGAGGTATAGACATTGGATTCTTAAAAGATCGTTTATTAATTTCTGTTGAGCCTTACAAGAGTTATATCTCTCAATTATTGATTAACAAACCCGTGCCAGCTATTACAGGTTTTACATCTCTTGCTGCTAATGCTGCAAAAATGGAAAATACGGGAATTGACATTGGCTTTACTGCTAAAACCATCCAAACAAGTTCATTTACTTGGACGACAATTATAAATCTTGCTAAGTATCAAAATACAGTTACAGACTATCCAACACCAACAGGTGCAGGCTTTTCGAGTTGGATTGAAACAGGAAATTCTTTAAGTAGCTTTAGGGGTTACAGAGTAGATGGTATTTTCCAAAATCAAGCAGAAATTGATGCTGTAAATGCAGCTGCTAAAGCAAAAAACGGTGCAACTGCTGTATTTCAGTCAACGCTTACTGCTCCAGGAGATATTCGTTTTAAAGACATTAACGGTGACGGCGTTATAGACTCGCGCGACCAAGAAATTTTAGGCAAAGGTTTGCCTGATTGGATAGGTAGTGTAACAAATAATTTTACTTATACCAACGCTAATATTGGAACATTTGATTTGACTGTTTTCTTTCAAGGACAGACAGGTTGTAGTATTTTCAATTTTACGCGCGAGTTTTCGGAAGGTATGAATAGTGTATTTGGTTCAACAGATGCTGTTTTGAGACGCTGGACGCCTGATAATCCTAATACAGATGTTCCGCGCGCTGTTTACGGTGATCCAAATGGTAATCGTCGTAACTCCGATCGTTGGTTAGAGGACGGTTCTTACGTCCGTCTTAAAAACTTAACTTTCGGTTATTCATTGCCACAAAATCTGACAAAACGTTTCGGTATTCAAAGATTGCGCGCTTATTTTTCAGGTCAGAACCTTTGGACTAAAACAAATTATAAAGGTTACGACCCAGAAGTAAGCACTTTTGCGGAAGGTAGCGGCGGCGGTGCAGGAAGTACAGCTTTCGGTACCGACTTTTTAACTTATCCGCAAGCGAAAACTTATACCTTTGGTGTGAATGTAACATTTTAAGGGATTAGTAATTAAGACCTAATAATTAATGGCGCGAGTCCTTAATTTTTAGTTTTTAGTTTTTAATTCTTCATTTCTAATTTTTAATTATTAATTTAATATGAAGAAATATATTTTTTATTTTTTATTTACGGGCGTTTTCTTGGTTTCGAGTTGTACATCAAATATCGAAGTTCAACCCATCGCTCAAATTGATGCCTCTGCTGGTTATCAAACTAAGTCTGATATTGATGCAGCCTTAACAGGTTGCTATAATGAACTCACAAATGCCAATTATAATGGTATTCGTTATTGGGCTTTATGCGATTTAGCAGCTGATAATTTAAACTGGACGGGTACATTTGGCGACTTTGCTGAGGTTTTAAATCACCAGATTTTTCCGCAAAACGCCAGCGTGACAAATTTGTGGACAACTGTTTACGACGGTATCAATCGCGTGAATAACGTTATTTATTCTGTCAATAAAACTTCCGATAAAGCAGTTAACGTACCTGCATATTTAGCGGAGGCGCAAGCGTTTCGCGGATTTCAATATTTTAATTTGTTGCGTTTTTATGGTGGCAATATAAATACGCCAGGCTATAATCAAGCAGGAGGTTTAGGTTTACCACTCAAAATAGCACCTACTTTAGTTATTGCAGATACTGCTTCCATTCCACGTAGTTCTGAAGCAGATACTTGGAAATTTATTATTAGTGATTTATCGGCGGGTGTAGCAGGTTTACCTGCCAAAAACGGAACAGGTAAAATAAATAAATATGCTGCTGAAGCACTTTTAGCGCGCGCTTATTTATACACTGGTGATTGGGCTAATGCTGAAGCTGCTGCTACGGATGTAATTACTAAAGGTGGTTATACTTTAGTGAGTGGAGCAAACTATTCTACTATATTTACTGTAAAAAATACGTCCGAATCTATTTGGGAGATTCAATTCGATTCTCAGAATGCGAATCAAGGTGCATTTTTTACGTATGCAACTGCAAACGGTGGTCGTGGTGAAATTACACCTACCATTTCTTTAAATGCTGCAGCTGAAGCGAGCGATTTGAGAAAGCCTGTAAATTATACAACTACTGCTCCATTGAACAAAACACTTAAATACACAAGTGTTGCAGGATTAGATAATTTTGTTGTCGTTCGTTTGGCGGAAATGTATCTCATTCGTGCTGAAGCGCGCGCCAATCAAAGTAATTTGGTCGGTTCGTTGGCTGATTTAAATATTATTCGCACACGCGCAGGTTTAACTTTATCAGTTGCTGCTACTTCGGATGATTTAATTACAGCGATTGAAAAAGAACGCCGCATTGAGTTAGCTTTTGAAGGACATCGTTGGTTCGATATGCGTCGTTATAATAAAATTTCAACGCTCGGTGTAACGCAAGGATTTAGAGCTCTATTCCCCATTCCATTCTCCGAAGTTACAAACAGTGGTGGTATCATAGCGCAAACGCCAGGTTATTAAATCTTTAAATTCTTGAGCAATTTTTTGCTAAAATAAAAAAGAACAGCCTCAATATTTATTGGGGCTGTTTTATTTCATAGAATAATTGAGTGGAAGGAATTATCAAAATTTTTGATTTTATTTCTGACATTAGGTTTAAGCCACTTTAAAATATTCTTTCACCCATTATCGTAACCTCAATTTCTCCCCAATTTTTTTGAGGTGCATATTGGGTATCAATTTTAAAAATTTAGGAATCAATATTTTAGCATAAAAATTAGTATAAAAAATTATTAAAAAAAAATTAACAAAAAATTTAACAAAAAAATTAACAAAAAATTAATATTGATGTTATTAAAGTTTTAATATTGTGCTGTGTTTCAAAATTTTGAAGCATCTAATTCATTTTTTAAAACTTTAATTCACTCATTTGTATGAAATTAAAACTTGTCCTCTTTTGCATTTTGCTTTCCAGTATTGGTTGGGCGCAAAATAAAATTTCAG
>JAYVVO010000246.1:0-1658 GCA_043786955.1 Saprospiraceae bacterium | reverse complement strand
GTTGCAAACCTGATAAAAAGCTTTCTACTCAGGAGGCAAATACTCTTCCTGCCGATTTTATCGCCTTTTACGAAAAATTTCATCGCGACTCTGTTTTCCAAATGGCACACATTCAATTTCCACTCGATGGGTTGCCTTCACAAGCGGATAGCACAATGACGGGGTTGTATAAATACACACCAGAAAATTGGACGTTCCAAACGCTGAAAGGTTTTAATGAAACAGATTTCACGCGCCGTTTTGAAAGTCCGATACCTGAATTAGTCAACGAGTCAATCATTCAGAAAGGCGTAGGATTTGGTACGTATCGCCGTTTTTATAAACGTTCTGGAGAGTGGAAACTCATTTATTATTCGGATGTCAATAAAATTAGCGAAAAATAGAACGAGTCCATAATTTATTCGAAAAAAAAACATGACTTTTTGTCACCCTCCAAAAAAGATTTATTGTATATTTGCACTCTAAATTTTAGGTTTAATGTTGTACGATAACAACCCGACGTTAGAAAATTTTTCTTTAAAAGAAACTACGCTCCACGACGAACAAAGGCAAGGAGAAGTTTTTTTAAAACCTGAAACCCTAAAACTGGGTTTCAATAAGTTTTTTTATGTTGAAAGCTATGGCTGTGCGATGAATTTTTCCGATACAGAAATCGTAGCTTCCATTTTAGATTCCAACGGTTTTCAACCTACGCGCAATTTAAATTCTGCCGATTTAATACTCATCAATACCTGTTCTATTCGCGAAAAGGCGGAAGATACTGTGCGCAAGCGTTTAAAATCGTTTGACCAAGAGAAAAAGAAAGGCGCATTGATTGGCGTTTTGGGTTGCATGGCGGAGCGACTAAAATCTAAATTTTTAGAGCAAGAACACCTCGTTGATTTCGTTATCGGACCCGATGCGTACCGCGATTTGCCGCGCTTGATTGAAAACGCCACCGAAGGCGAAAAAGGAGTCAACGTTTTGCTTTCGCGCGAAGAAACTTACGCTGATATTACACCCGTTCGACTCGACGCGAATGGCGTAACTGCTTTTATAAGTATTATGCGCGGTTGCGACAATATGTGTTCATTCTGTGTTGTGCCTTTCACGCGCGGTCGCGAACGGAGTCGCGACGCTTTCAGCATTGTCTCGGAAGCACACGACTTATTCAATAAAGGTTATAGAGAAGTGACGCTGCTCGGACAAAATGTAGATTCTTACAAGTGGTTACAAACTGATACAAATGAGATGTGGAGTTTTGCAAAATTATTGCAAGCTGTTGCCGAAGTAGACCCTAAGTTGCGAATTCGCTTTTCAACATCGCATCCGAAAGATATTACGGACGACGTTTTGCACATTATGGCAGCGAACGAAAATATATGCAAGTATATTCATTTGCCCGTTCAAAGCGGCAATTCTCGCATACTGTCTTTAATGAATCGAACGTACGATGCCGATTGGTATAAAAAACTCATCGTTAGGTTGTATAAAATTATGCCCGATTGCGCTGTTTCGACAGATATTATTTCAGGTTTTTGTTCAGAAACTGACGAAAATCACAATGATACGCTCGAAATGATGCAGTTTGCAAATTATAGCTACGCTTATATGTATACTTATTCGGAACGACCAGGCACACCTGCGGCAAAAAAATTAGTTGATGATGTGCCAGATGA
>JAYVVO010000245.1:0-5010 GCA_043786955.1 Saprospiraceae bacterium | reverse complement strand
GGCGCGCGCGGCACAACCCCGCACGAACTCGGTATGATTACGAGCAACGAACCTGGTTTTTATAAAGAAGGTTCGCACGGTATCAGGATTGAAAATTTGGTATTGTGCGTACCGCACGCGCACAATACTTTTGGTACGTGGTATGCTTTCGAAACGCTCACGATTTTTCCAATTGCTACCAACTTGATTGATAAATCGCTAATGACAGCGCAAGAATGTTTGTGGCTGAATAATTACAATTTACGTGTTTACAACGCGCTTTCTTCTTTTTTGACCGAAGACGAAAAAAACTGGTTACAAAAAGCGTGCGTTGCAATTTAAAATTTTTCAAAAAAATTTAAATTGTTAGGGCGTTTTGCAAAATAGTTTATAGTTTTGTTTAATCATTTTAAACATTTTAAAACTTTAAACATTTTTTGTGAAAATTGCAACAATTATTGTGCGCGTCCTTTTAGGATTAGCACTTACAGCATCCGCTTTAACTTTTTTTCTCGGAATGATGCCTAAAGATGCTATGCTTGGCGCAGGTGGACAATTTGTTGGCGCTATGATGTTAACAGGCGTATTCGGTTTTGTCAAATTTTGTGAGTTAGCAGCAGGATTTATGCTTTTATCAGGTTTTCAAGTGCCATTGGCAATGCTTATTTGGTTTCCGATTAACATTGTGGTCGTATTGTTTCACACGATGATGGCACCGTTTAATCCAGCCGTTTTTGTTTTTTTACTTTTAACTTTATTCTTGGCTTGGGTTTATAAAAGTAATTTCGCGCCCATTTTTAATACGGGTAATGCTTGGTCATCGCAGAAATAAGAGTAGAAATTTAATTAAAACCTAATAGATTTTGAAAACCTATGCGATATACACATAGTTATTATTAAATAATGTTAAGGTGCGCTGCACCTCTGCAAATAGTTTTTACTGTTTTTCTACAAAGGTTTAGGCGCTCTGCGGCTTTCGTTAAAGAGGCGCAGAGCGCCTAAACCTTTGTAGGATATAAATTGAACACAAAATTAAGGTGCATCGCACCTTGAAATAAAAATAATATACTTGTGTATATCGCGGAGGTTTTCAAAACACGTTAGTTTTAATTATGGTTTAATAATTTTAGTTTATAGTGGAAAACCTAACACGTAATTTTTTTCACCCAAAAAATGAACCTAACGACGCGTTAGGTTTTATAATTTTAAAACGTTTTGAAAAAATTTTATCAATCGAATGGATTTGTTTTTGGCGCGTTGGGTATTATTTTATTCGTAGCACTGTATTTATCTATTGCTGTGGGTGCAACAAAATATGGTGCCGCGCAGCTACTCAGTTATTTACAATTTGCTTTCAATGATAAATCTACATTCTTAGGCAGCGTATTAGAGCATAATATTTTTATTTATTTGCGATTGCCGCGCGCGCTACTTTGCGGTTTAACGGGTGCAGTTTTAGCACTTTCAGGCACGCTCATGCAAGGCTTGTTCCGCAATCCAATAGTTGAACCCGGCTTAATCGGTACTTCAAGTGGCGCCGCATTGGGCGCAGCAATAATTTTTGTTTTCGGAAAAAATTCTGTTTTTGCTTTCACGGAATCGATCGGTGCGTTTGCTTTACCGTTTGCAGCGTTTGCTGGCGCGCTCCTTGCAACTTTTGCCGTGTATTCTATGGCGGCATCGTTTGGCAAAATAAATATTTTTGTATTGTTACTTTCGGGCATTGCCGTTAATGCGCTCTGTCAAGCAGGAACAGGATTTATGTCCTACTTAGCGCGTGATCCGCAAGCACGGAGTATTACGTTTTGGAATTTAGGCACTTTCACTTCCGCCGATTGGAGTGGCGTCATTTTAGTTTTAGTTTTTTTTATTTTTGGATTGTTTGTAGCCCTCTACTTCGCTAAATCACTCAACGCTTTAATGCTCGGTGAAGACGAAGCGCAATATCTCGGCATCAATATCAAAAAAATGACGCGCCAATTATTGCTCATTACAACGCTGATGGTGGCTGTTGCAACAAGTATGGTGGGCGTTATCGCTTTCGTCGGACTCATTGTACCGCATATTTTGCGTTTGCTGCTCTCCTCCAATTATTTTTTCTTGATTCCCGCTTCGGCACTTTTGGGTGCAATTGTCATGGAATTTGTTGACATCATTGCGCGCATTATGATTCCTCCAGCCGAATTACCCATCGGAATTATCACAGCCGTTATCGGCGCACCGATATTTTTATTGCTTCTGTTACGCCAAAAAGCATCAGGATTTTAACTTAATTTTTTGAAAATTAAGTTAGGAAGATTTAAATTTATGATTTATGACTTGAAAAAAAATTGCTACTCTTCGTTCTTACATCAAAAGTAATTTTTTTAGATTTGGTTTAGATTTATAAATAGTTTCTTCAATTTTACTGGTGACTTAATGGAATGCTTTTGTTAAATGTTAAATATAGATAAGTATCGAATGAAAATAAAAAAATGACGTTAAGAGGGTATTAACTTTGCTAAATGTTTTGAAATTTGTGGTCTAAATTCTAATTCCGAAAGCGAAAAAAAGCTTTAAATTCTAACCGATTATTACCAATGCACAACTACTTATACTATCTTACTATAGTTGCCTTAAATTTTATTGCACAAAATTTAGGAGCACAAAATATTTCTGGTGTAGTCAACAAATATGCCAAAGTTACCGATTTCGATACGTGCAACGTTCTTGTAAAAGTCACTGACACTACTGGTTTTTATAAAGGATTGAATGTGATTGTGATTCAAATGAATGGCGCATTCATTTCTGGTTCAAACGATGATAAGTTTGGTAATTTAGAAAGTTTAGCGAATGCGGGTTTGTACGAATTTAACACGGTTGATTCCGTCGCGGCGGGTGCAATCTATCTCACAAAAAAATTTCTGAATAGTTACAATCTTTCTGCTGCGGTGCAAATAGTTAGTTTTCCTTATTACACCGATGCCATCGTTACTGATACTCTACAAGGTAAACCTTGGGATGGAAATACAGGGGGTATTATTGCAATTGACGCTTTAACGCTCACGCTTTTAAATGATGTTACGGCAACGGGAATTGGTTTGCGCGGTGGCGCAGTGGCGAGCTACACCGATTGCACAGGTGGAAGCAATTACAGCAATTATTATTATTCGCTCAATGCGAGTGCTTTGGATAACGGTGGTGTAAAAGGCGAAGGCATCGCGCAAGTTATTGCTGGCAGAGAATGTGGAAGAGGAAACCAGTTAAATGGCGGCGGTGGCGGAAACAATCACAAATCAGGTGGTGGTGGTGGTGGAAATTTTGGAATTGGTGGGACAGGCGGTGAATTAATTTATTATGGAAATTTATTTTTTCCATGCAGAGGAAAAAGTCCAGGTGTAGGCGGTTCGGCATTAACTTCAGCAGGTGCTGATCGTATTTTTTTAGGCGGTGGTGGCGGAAGCGGTCATAACCGCGAAAAAACTGCAAGCCAAGGTGGAAATGGCGGTGGAATAATCGTTGTTCGCGCAGTTAACTTTAATGGTAATTCTAATAAAATTTCTGCCAATGGCGCAAACTCGCCGTTTTCAGGTGGAGATGGCGGCGGCGGCGGCGGCGCAGGTGGTACAATTTTATTTTATACCACTAAATATAATAGCCCCGTGACTTTAGAGATTAAAGGTGGAATCGGCGGTGGCACATATACGGATGGCAAATATTACTTCGGTCCTGGCGGCGGCGGCGGCGGTGGCAGAGCATTAACCAATAATGGAAGTATTCCAAAAAATATTTCTGGCGGATTACCAGGTGTCAATACTTCAAACAAAAGCTCAAATAATGCGCAAAAAGGTGGGGACGGCGTGATTAATACGGCCGCTTTTTCACTTCCCACTTCGCCGCGAACATTGAATAGATCACTAAATATTATAAAACAACCTTTAGCGACATTGGTTTGCACGGGTAAAAAAACTTTTTTAAGCATTGGGGCAACGGGCAATAATTTAATTTATAAATGGGAGCTCAATAAGAATGATTTATCAGGGTGGAAACCGTTGACTAATGATAGTATTTACGCTAATACTGATTCAGCAGTTATGCTTTTAGCAAATTTGAAAACAGATTATAACCCTTATTTATACCGATGTACTATAACAGATGGCTGTAATAACAACCAAAAAATTACTTCCAGCGCTGTCAGTTTGAATATAAAAGCATCTCCCGTTGCTATTTTTACAACATCTATTAATTACAATACGGTTTCATTTGTGAATGGTTCATCGAATGCAACCAATTACAAGTGGATTTTTGGCGATGGACAAACGAGCACACAGATTAACACGACAAACATTTATGCAAGTCAAGGCATATTCAATGTCTTTTTAACAGCGTCCAATTCGTGCGATACTGTTACTTACTCCAATAAAATTGTACTCAATACGCCACCTAAAGCAAATTTTTCTTCAAACACTGTTGACTATTGTACGCCGGCGAGTGTTCAGTTTTTTAACAATTCTTCAAATAATACAACAAATTACGCTTGGCAATTTACGGGCGGTACACCGTCGAACTCAACTGACATAAATCCTATTATCACTTTTAATAGTCCAGGCATTTTTAATGTTACTTTGATTTCAAAAAATGGTTCGGGTTCGGATACGCTTATAAAAACGGCATACGTCCGCGTCAATACAAAACCTTCAGCGAGTTTTGCTTTTCAAAAAAATGGAAGTACGATTGGTTTTCAAAATCAAACCGCTGGTGGCACTTCATTTGTTTGGGATTTCGGCGATGGTAAAAGTAGCGTAGAAACCAATCCACAACACGCATACACGACTTCTGGAAATTTTATAGTGAGGATGGTCGCAACAAATTCTTGCGGTAGTGCCTCGTTTCAAGATACCGTTTTGCTTATTACTTTGCCGACGGCAGTTGTTTCTGCTAATACGACGAACGGTTGTTCGCCACTAATTGTGCAGTACGCTGCGCAAAATGCGAGTGGCACACGAACGTGGGATTGGTCTTTCCCAGGTGGAACGCCTGCAACTTCCACAT
>JAYVVO010000244.1:0-1663 GCA_043786955.1 Saprospiraceae bacterium | reverse complement strand
GCGGCGCAACTTGGGCAAGTATTTCAACGGGTTTGCCGAGTATTCCGACGGAAACAATTGTACAACAAAATAATGGCGATTTATATTGCGGAACAGATGTGGGTGTATATTTCAGACCCGTTAATGCTACTTCTTGGACGAGCGTGACAACTGGTATGCCTGGCGTGCGCATTTTTGATTTGAAAATTTATGCACCCACTAATAAATTGCGCGCTGCAACCTATGGTCGTGGCATTTGGGAAATGGATTTAAAAAATGTTGGTTTAACGCTCAATGCAAAAGTTTTTTTGCAAGGTCCCTTCAATTCCACTACTGGTTTAATGATTGATTCACTGCGCAAATTAGCAAGTTTTCCGCTCACTTCACCCTATGGAACAAACGAGACGATCAATGCTTCTGTTCTAAATGTTTCGGGAAATAATTCTATCGTGGATTGGGTAAAAATAGAACTTCGCGACAAAAATACACCTGCTACTGTTTTACAAACGCACAGTGCTTTACTACAAAGCGATGGCGATATTGTTGAAATAGACGGCATCACACCCGTTTTTTTCAGTGGCGTTAGTGCAGATAATTATTACGTCACTGTTAAACACAGAAATCATTTAAGTGTGACTACTGCTTCGGCGCAAACATTTAGCAATGGAGTAAATACGAATTTAAATTACACCAATGCGCAAACGTACGGTACAAATGCATTAAAAAGTGTCAACGGAACTTTGTGTATGTGGGCAGGGGATGCGAACGGCGACGGACAAATTAAATACACAAACGCCAATAATGATAGAGCGGCTTTACTTTCAAGATTAAATAGTGTTTTAACAGGCGTGGTATTGGGCTATTATAATGAAGATGTAAATATGGACGGCGTTGTGAAATATACAAATGCCAATAATGATAGAAGTGTTATTCTTTCAAATTTAAATTCTGTTCTGACGGCGGTAATCGTCGCACAAACACCGTAATAACTGTGAGCTTTAATTTTCAAACACAAAAAATAATTTATTAAGTATGAAATTTTCCTCTTTTTCCTCTTTTGCCTTTTGCCTTTTGTTTTTTGATCTGGTTGGTGCTAACCAAATAGATATTGGATTGTTCAGCACAAATGCGGGTCAGTTAGAAGTGCGCGTCAAACCAAATTACAATGTGTCTGCACTATACTCAGGTGTTGTTTTTACAATTACTTACCCTAATTCCTACGGTGTAAATCTTAAAGTTATATCAGCAGGTTATGGATTTGCGACAAATCCCCAACAAGTATGTGTTTCAGGCGCAACTAAGCAAGCCATTTTTGCAAGCACACCTAATATAAATGTTAATTGGACAGCAGGGCAAGAAATTGTGATTGCAACGATTGCAGTTTCTCAAACTGGCACTGGTACAGGTACTTTTACTGTAGCAATGAGTGCATCTTGCTTAAGTGCAGGCGATGGTAACCATTATGAAGAGATGAATGCTGCTAATGTATCAGGTACTGTGTACAATTCATCTGTTTCAAATGTAAGTTTACCGCTCACGCTTTTAAATTTTAGTGCCAAGCCTAAAACAGAAAATATTGCGCTAAGTTGGTTAACGACTGACGAAAAAAACTTTAAAAATTTTGATGTTCAACGTAGCACCGATGGCGAAAATTTTTATTCCATCGGTACAAATAATGCGAAAG
>JAYVVO010000243.1:0-1663 GCA_043786955.1 Saprospiraceae bacterium | reverse complement strand
TTTAAAAATGGCGCAATGCACTGCGAACCTGCATCTTGAATTTCAAACAGACCTTCTTTAAAAGCGGGTAGAATAATTAAATTTGCGCGTCCATCAATCACCAAAGCGTCTTTGGCTAATTCGGTGCGGTGTGCAGGAATGTTTTCGAGATGGAGTAAATTTTGTAAATCGTCTACTGTTGTTTTAAGCGTGTTGCAGCGAATGACTATGGGCGCAATATTATTCAATGCAGTAGCTTCATGGTGCCAAACATTTTCACCTAAATTTTCTGTTGCGTAAACATTTAACCATTCGGGATAAGAAGCGCGCTGGGAAAAACTTAAACCTTTTTGGATATTATGCAATTCGGCGAGCGTCGGTATATTTTCGAAAAAAGGATGTTCAAGGTCCGTAATTTCTTTTAGTGATAGATGCACACCGATGATACGTTTTATCATTTCAGGTTTAATGTGCATTTTTTCAGTGTCTATGCCCAATAGTGCAGCATAATATCTCCACCAACGAACACATTCAAAGACACATTCAGCTATAAAAGCACGATCGCGCTTGCCAAATTGCGCGTTGAGTTTAAAAGTATTGTCTAATATTTTTTCAGCATACTGCGTGGTAGCGAATGTTTGCTCTAAAATGTCGGCAACGGCTTGCAGTAATGGACGGTGATATTTCAATGAATGAATTTAGTAAGTAATAATGGAAACATTTGGTGAAATTTTGCGCAGTTGATCAATGAATGCTTCGCTTTTTTTAAAGCGTTGCGCTTTTGTTGTGCCATCCGATTGAATGAGTAAAACCGATTTACCAATCCAACGAACAGTTTGAACATCCAACAAATTAACTGTTTCCAGAATGGCATCGCCTGTTGCGCGTTTGTAATAATCCGTCAAAAAATGTTCAGTCGTAAAAACTGAATACCTGCGCAATAGAAACAAAACAGTCAATGCGGGTGTAAAACTTAGTGCAATGAGAAAGGCAAGCAAATAGTTATTGCTGATTATACTGAAAAAAAATCCAGTGAGTAAAAAAGCAAATCCTAGCCACGGTGCCCAATTAATAGAGTGATAATATTTTTCGTTCATCATAAATTTAAACGTGTTCGGAAAACCGATAACCCACACCCCAAGTTGTTAAAATATATTTCGGGTTGTCTAAATCGTGTTCAATTTTAATTCTCAAGCGATTAATATGCGCATTCACAGTGTGTTCTAAACCCTCAAATTCGTAACCCCAGACGGTATCTAAAAGTTTTGCGCGCGAAAAACTTCTACCTGGTTTTCGTGCCAGCGCCATCAGTAAATCAAACTCTTTTGGTGTGAGGTCAATTCTGTTACTGGCAATTGTTACAGTTCTATCGTCGGCATCAATTACCATTTCAGAAAAATTTAAAATTTTACCAGATCGCGCATTTTCTTCACTCATCGAAAGGGTTCGACGCAAAACGGCTTGTACGCGTGCAATAAATTCCGCCATACCGAAAGGTTTTTTTATGTAATCATCGGCACCCACTTGTAAACCTTGAACGATGTCGTTTTCTTCCGTGCGCGCTGTCATCATCAAAATCGGAATGTAGCGTTTCGATTTGCGCAGCGTTCGACATAATTCTAATCCATTCATTTTTGGCAAATTAATATCGAGAACAATCAAGTCAAAATTATCTTTCATTGCT
>JAYVVO010000242.1:0-5026 GCA_043786955.1 Saprospiraceae bacterium | reverse complement strand
TTTTGAAGAAATAGCAAGACGAATTTTGTAACAGCTATTTTTTAACGCTACACCTTATTTAGGTGTTTCTGTTAATGATTCGATAAGCTTGAATAAATCTGAGTCAATGGACTTGTACCGTTTGCGTAAGGATTTGAAAGCCTTCTTAAAGTTAGGTGAGACTTTTATGTTGTAACTCATAGTTGTGTGTTTTCTGTTTTATAGGTTGTCTTCTTTTTCTAATTCTGCTAAAAATTCAAATGCATCCTGTGCTTCAAGTTTACCCTGTTCAATGAGTTTAGCTTCTTTAAACGCGTGTATAAATCTTTCTTGAAGCATTTTTTTTTGCAATTCCTTTTTTGCTTTTTTATTTTCAATAATAGTAACGACATCGAGTTTTTGTAATACTTTCAAAACAAACTCGTAATCCGTCTCGTTAACGCCAATTGTTATTTCTCTCATGTTTAATATTTTTACAGGTTTAGATGCAAATTTAAATATTTTTGTGGAGATTGAAAATAATTTTTGTGTTGTAGTTTTTGTGAGCAAATAAAAAATACCAAAATAAGTTACTTTGAAAAATAAGTTTTCTTGAAAAGCTCGGATAATTTTATTGTTTTGCTTTTTTTTCAAGCAAAAAAAATAGGAGGTTCAGAATTGAACTTTAAAAAGTTGCTTTGAAAAGCTGGAATAATTTTTTAGCAAGCCTAAAAAATGGCTACCTCCTAACGTCGGTTTACCGCTCATTTTTTTACGGCGTTACTAAAAAATTTTCTTCGCTTTAGCGGTTTGCCTATAAAATTTATAAAATTTGTACAATTTTAAAAAAATTCTTATTTTTGTATCAAACATACGGATCAAAAAGTTAGCGTGATTGAGTTTAACTTGAGGTTCAAATTAAAAATAAATTTACACCTACACACTATGAAGAAAGATCGGATTCCTCACGATAGTATTTTCAAAAAGGTATTTGAAGATGTGAATGCTGTTATCGAATTTATTGATAATTTTTTGCCATCTAATGTTGCATCATTGATTAATAAGGAAAATTTAGTGCGCGATAATGAATCTTATTTAACCAAAGCCATGCGCAAGTTATATGCTGATGTAGTTTACAGAACTACAATTGACGGACAAGAAGGCGCACTTGTCTTACTGTTTGAACATAAAAATGATAAAAAAGGTATCCTCCCTTTTCAGCTTTTGCAATACATGGTTGCCATCTGGGTTTTAGATTTAAAAAATAAGCGACCTTTTTCAATTATCATTCCGATAGTCATTTATCATGGAGATAAAGTAACTGTTGCCCGTCCATTTTCGGCATATTTTAATTTTCAGAGTGAAATAACGAATGCTTTTATTCCCAATTTTAATTATGTTTTTCTGAATGTTAAAAAAGAGGCAGATGAAAAACTTTTTTCGCTCTCCAATATTTCAGGTTTACGGAGTTTGTTTTTACTTTTTAAACACATGAAGAATCGCAAGTTCATTATTAGGAATTTGTTAGAAATTTTGAAGATTGGTGAAATAAATGAAAATAATAATGACACAGTTTCTCAAATACTTTTATATTTGTTCAGTAATTCTGATATTAATGAAAATATCGTGTCAGAAATTTTAGATTCACTACCCGAAGAGGGCTTAAAAAAAATTGGAATGACAACGGCGCAACAATTAATTAAAAAGGGTAAATTAGAAGGTAAATTAGAAGGTAAAATTCAACGCGATGTTGAAGTAGTGCGTAATGCTTGGGAAGAAGGTTTTACAGTTGTTCAAATTTCAAAAATTACAAAATTGCCACTCGAAAAAATTAAAGAATTGATTGCTCAGTTTGAAGCAGAATTGAAAAAGAAATAACTTTAATAAATTTTGTTAAATCAAAGAGTCTTTGAAACCCGAAACACCAATTTAACTGAAATCGTAGTTTTAAATTTTTCGGTTTTTGCGATTGAAATTTCAAAAAATAATCAACGTATCGCGTTTAAGTGCGGTAAATAATTGTAGATAAAAAAAAATCCATTTTTTTCTAAAAAATTTGATAAAATATTTTTGTAATATCAGGAAGTATAAATATATTTATGCCACAAGAAATTAAACATCCTGTATGTTTAATTTTTCAGTGAGATTAATAGAATATTTACAATTACAGTTACTATTCGATGCTATGCACAAACTAAGTGCATCCTCTGCCAAGGCTTTCATCGTTCCTTTTTATAAGAACGACAAAACAAAAACTAACAGGCATTAAAAACGATAAAAACTAACAGACATTATACAGAACCAAACGCAATGACAGAAACGAACTAAAACAAGTTCCAGCAAACATTCACTTTAACTAAACTCTTTAATCGAACTACCAAAACTTATAATCATGTCTAAAAAACATTTCCTCCTCTTTTTGGTGGCAGTTTCCCTATTGATGACTGCAAAAACCAACGCACAAACTTGTAGTGGTAGTCTAACCGTTACACTCACTGGCTCAGCAAGCGGCACAGCATTAACAGCTCCAACAGCCGATTCTGCTACACAACATTATTGTTCGGGCACATTACTATCAACATTGAAAGCCGTTGCAACTTCGGGTGCAACAATAAATTGGTATGCAGCATCTTCTGGTGGTAGTGCTCTTTCAACCAGTAGTATTTTAACAGCGGGAGACTATTATGCTTCACAAACTTTAACTTCAACGAGTTGTGAAAGTGTAAATCGTGTAAAAGTTACAGTGGTCATTAATGCGGCAACAGCCATTTCGACGCAACCGACAGATGCTATACCTGTTTGTATTAGTGGTGCAGCATCTTTAACAGTAGCTGCAACGGGTACAAATTTGACTTATCAGTGGTACGATAATGGAACGACTAATTCTAATGCAGGTGGATCAGCAATTTCCGGCGCAACGAGTTCAACATATTCTGCTCTCACCACAACTGCAGGAGTGAAATATTATTACGTAATTGTCTCAGGTTTTTGCGGTAGTGCAATAACTTCTGCTGCTGTAAAAGTTACAGTAAATGCTGCAACGGCGATTACAACTTCTCCTGTAAACCAAACTGTTTGTTTAAATGGTACAGTAACAGCACTTACTGCGGCAGCGACTGGTTCTGGAACAATATCGTATCAGTGGTATTCAAACACAACAAATTCAACTTCTGGTGGCATTTCCATTTCAACAGCAACTACTTCAACTTATACACCATCTTCAACTACTGCTGGCATTTATTACTATTACGTTGTTGCAACGAGTAGTTCTTGTGGTACAGCTACATCAAGTGTGGCGACTTTCACGGTTAACGCTTTGCCGATTGCTGGAACGTGTACAGCGGCGAATGATGCTTGTCAAGTCAGTGCAGGTGAAATTAAAGTAACTATTACGGTGGCGGGATCGAATACTTACACTTTGGCAGGTACAAGCAGTACCGTTTCACCGAGTCCAACTGTTGGTACAATTACAGTTTTAACAAATCCAAGTCCAACAACTGCATCTGGAATTATCACTTACGATTTTACAAGTTTACCTGGAAACGCGCAGTATAAATTTAAAATTACAGATTCAAATGGTTGTGTAATAGGAGCGACGCACTAAGAAACGATAATTACTTAAGCAAAGATAATTTCCCGTCTCAACCGAATAAGAACGGGAAATTATCTACGTAAACACTTGCGTAATTAGCTTAGATCAAAAGTTTTATTCGATGAAACAATTCCCATTATTTTTGATTCTTGTTCTGAACATTGTTTTTCAAAAAGATTTGACTGCACAATGTTCAGGTGCCCTTTCACTGCAATTAATTGGTTCAAGTACGGGTGGAAATACAGCGACAACTATTACTTCACAACCTACACCCTTCACCAAAATTTCTGTCGGAAGTCCATTTACTTTATCTGTTGCTGCAACTGGTTCTAACTTAATTTATCGTTGGCTGAAAGACAATATTCCTATGAGTACTGCAAACGCTGCATCATTCACGGTTAATTCTGCGACGAGTACTGATGCGGGAAATTATACCGTCATTATGCATGGCGATTGCGGCATTGACAAAACTTCCGAAATAGCATTGGTTCAATTAACACCTTTGCCTTTGACGTGGCTCAATTTTCAAGCTCAATTAATTGGAAATAATAAAGTTCAACTCAATTGGGTAACTGTTTCAGAAATTAATGTAAAGGATTATGTAGTTGAGCGCAGCGTAGATGGATTAAATTTTAGTTCGATTTTAAAACCAATCAATGCCAATAATTCGCTGTCAGAAAATAATTATAGTGCGATTGACGAGCAAGTAAACGATGGAATAAATTATTATCGGATTGTTGCTACCGATTTTGACGGAAAACTAAATTACTCGGCAGTGCGGTCAATTAATAAAGTCGGTGCTGAGATTGATTTTAAAATTTTCCCCAATCCAAGCGCTTCTAAATCCATTTTAACAATTTCTACTAATTCGAGTGACGCTTTTGATTTTACGCTCTTTGACTTTTCAGGTAAAATAATTTATCAAGTTTTTAAACTTAAAGGAAACTTGGTGGAACTTAGCGGAATTAATTTTGCATCTGGCGTCTATTTGTATGAATGTAAAACGATTAATAAAAGTGTGGTTGGAAAAATTGTTGTAGGAGATTAATTGGTATCACAGGCTCAAGATTCGCATCAAAAAGCTTAAGAATTGAAAGAAAACTCCTGAATTTGTATAAAATAGAAGAATATGACGAACGTTGCATCAGCTCAAATAAATCCTTTAGCTGTTCTTGCAGTTGAAAAAAAAATGCCTCGCCATTACACGCTTGCCGAATATTTGCGGCGTGAAGAAAATTCAAGTGAAAGACACGAATACTATGATGGAATAATAAAAAAAGTACCGATGGCAAGAACTCCACACAATTTGATAATTACAAATGTTTCAACGGCTTTAGACACTGTGTTTGAGAATCAGAACAAAGATTTCTACGTCATGAGTAATTCACAGTTAGTATATTTGCCGGGATTAAATTTTAGTTTGTATCCAGATGTATTGGTGGTAGCAGAAAATTTAATGCATTTTGATACTAATCA
>JAYVVO010000241.1:0-1667 GCA_043786955.1 Saprospiraceae bacterium | reverse complement strand
TTGGCAAATTTTACTCAAAAAACTTTAAATTACATTATAACTCGGAAACGTGTAAGTGCATCGGCAAAGGTCGAATTATAGTACCTACCGAAGCCTATTTTGAACACAAGCCTAATCCAGATTTAACGCCGATTGAAAATGAACAATTTGAAATCGTCGAAACGTATGTAAGAGTAAAAGCGGTTTCAACAGTTGCAACAATTTCAGAAGTCAAAATTGAAATTGAAACAGATGAAAAATTTAGCGCATCCGAACTTGAGTTATTGTCGAAAAATCTAATTTAAATAAAAATTAATCCTAATTTAATTCAAACTTAAAGTTTTAAAAATGAAATATTCAATTGATTCCCTTACAAAAAATGCTTATCCAATTAATTTTCCTGTAAGAATTGGTGCAACAAAGCATTTTCAATTTCGCGTCGTATTTGACGAAAATTGTATGTATGAGCAACAAACGTTACAAGGTGCAAATTATGACGGTTTTAATAAGGTTGCAGGGTTAAGTTTTAACCTATCTAAATTTAATTATAATTCTGCGATGTGTGGCTGGCGTTGCAACGCTGCAAAAAAATGTTTGGAACTAATCCCCTACGCCAATATTTTAGGTGCAAACTTTTACGATTTCGGCGATATGTTAACGTGCAATCCGAATGACGTTGTCATTTGCTCAATTGACATAATTAATGCAGGAGTAAATTATACGATTGAAGTAAACGGAAAAGCTGTTACGCGCCATTTTCCGATGCCTACGTATAATTTTATTCCATTGAGCCATATTATCTATTTTTGGTTCGGCGGTCAACTTTCAGCACCGCACGACGTGAGCGCGGCGGTTGATATGTATGTTGTATAAAATAAAAATCTAAAAAATGACGGATTTTGGAAATAGAAAATTTGTTGCAGCTTGCAAACAAGAAGGATTAAACCCTATCCAAGAATTTGTATTTGGTGAGATTCTCGGCGTAAAATTTCGGTCCGATTTTTATTTTGAATGTGGTAATAAAGAATTAGCTTTAGAAGTTGACGGGGGGGTGTGGTCAAATGGACGTCACAATAGGGCATCGGGCTATATTGAAGGTATGAGCAAAAGAAACGCTTATGCAATGCTCGGCATACAGCAATTAGTTTTTACAGTGCAAGAAATAGAGAAACACCCTACCGCCATTATTCGTTGCGTTAAACTTGCACTCGGTTTTGATATTAATGCAAAATTTGTTTTTGATTCTCTTTACAAAAAAGAACGCGAAAAACGCTCAGTAGCGCGCAAAAAAAAGGCTGCCATAAAAAAGATTACAGCAGCCATTAAACCGTTAAAGAAAATTAGCGGTTTAACTCGTTAAATTTTGTTTTTAGTTTTAAGATGTAATAAAATTTTTTTCCAGTGTTTTATCACGGCTGGCAAATCTGCCTTTAAATTTTCCTTTAAATTTTCCTTTAAATTTGCGCTAATGGGTTTAATAGCTCCTAATTTACTTCCCCAAAATAAAGCGTTGTGAATGTTATTATCTATTTCAAAAAAAACGCAAATATCTTTAGTATCAAAATTATTTGCTTTTTCAGATAATGCAATAGAAGCATAATCATGCTTCCACGTTTTCCAAATCCAATCATTCGGAAAAACTCGAGGCAAATCTCCAGCTACACAGCTTATTGTAGCGCAGTTATTTA
>JAYVVO010000240.1:0-1667 GCA_043786955.1 Saprospiraceae bacterium | reverse complement strand
CATAGCTCAAAGCTCAAAGCTCAATTATGGTTGCAGTAATAATGGGAAGCGATTCGGATTTACCTGTGATGCGACAAGCAGCAGAAGTTTTGGAACTATTCGGCATCAAATTCGATGTGCATTTTGTTTCTGCACACCGAACACCCGAATTTATGTTCGATTTCGCTAAGAATGCACACACGCGTGGTTATAAAATAATTATTGCAGGTGCGGGTGGCGCAGCACATTTACCTGGCATGGTCGCCGCTTTAACGCCTTTACCAGTTATTGGAGTGCCTGTTAAATCTTCAAATTCATTAAATGGGTTTGATTCTTTATTGTCAATCGTTCAAATGCCAAGCGGCGTTCCAGTTGCAACAGTTGCAGTGGATGGTGCAAAAAACGCAGGTTTACTCGCCATCCAAATTTTAGGGATTAGCGATACACCACTTCAACAAAAAATGATTGCCTATAAACAAGAATTAGGAAATTCTGTGGCTGAAAAAGAAAATAAACTCGGTAAGTCAGGCTATAAAAAATATTAAGCTTTGAGCTATGAGCTTCTACCTGTGATTTGTGGCTCATATCTGATAGCTCATAGTTAAATTATTATGAAAAATAAATTAAACTACGGCATTGATGGCATAAACGTTATTCGCTGGATGATGATGGTGAGTATTATTGCTTCAATTTTATACGTCAATAAAACTTTGTTTACAAGTAGAATTTTTCAATTTACTCCCACCTCTTTTCTTTGGATCGCAATTACATTTTATTTTCAAATTTTGCTTTTTATTTTATATGCTAAGTTTGGAAAATTTAGACAGCGCGATAGAATTTTAAATTCTTACAATTGGAAAGGCAATGAAAAAGTTTTAGATGTAGGTTGTGGTTTAGGATTACTCCTCATTGGTGCTGCTAAAAAATTAACTTCTGGCAAAGCCGTTGGCATTGATATTTGGAGCGTCGCAGACCTAAGCAGCAACAATTTACAAAACGCCATGAATAATGCAAAACTCGAAGGCGTGGCGGATAAAGTTGAAATAATGAATCAAAATATTATTAAAACTGTTTTTGATGATAATTCTTTCGACGTTATTGTTAGTAATTTATGTTTGCACAATATTTATAACAAAAGAGAAAGAGAAACGGCTTGCAAAGAAATTGCGCGCATTTTAAAAACGGGTGGCACAGTTATACTGAGCGATTATAAAAACAATCGCCAATATGCGAATGTTTTGATGGAAGTAGGATTGACACAAAAAACAAAAAACACGTATTATTTTGATGTTTATCCGCCACTAACCATTCAAAAGTTTATAAAATAGTTGTTCGTTGCTGGTTGTTCGTTTTAAAATACTCACAGAACTTGTTTTAACTTTTTGTTTTCACGCGAAAACGAGTTATTTTTGAATCAGACGATTTGGTTTATAAATTCTTAGCAGTGCTGTGGACGAAATGAAAAAAGAAGTATGATTTAAAAATAGCCGTTTGTAGCGAAAAGAAATAAGTTAAAACAAGTTCATAGACTAACAACTAAAAACTAATAACTAACAACTAAGTATGTACAAACTCACTCAATACAGTCATGGCGCAGGTTGCGGTTGCAAAATTTCGCCGAAGGTTTTAGATACAATTCTGAAAAATCAGAACGAAAAAAAGTTCTATCCTAATTTATTAGTTGGCAA
>JAYVVO010000239.1:0-5031 GCA_043786955.1 Saprospiraceae bacterium | reverse complement strand
TTATTATTCAGTTTTGTTCGGCATTGAGCCTCACAAAACTGTCGGAAATTATAGTTTTAGGTCGGCTTCGCCTTCCTAAAACCATAATTTCCGAATACCGTGAAACAAAAAACTTTTACTATAAATTTTTAATCGTCGTTTATTTAATAACAACTACTTATGCAGGTACAATTTTTCAGATTTATGAATATTTTGAGTTCGGCAGATTACCTTTTGGCGATGCGATACCGATCTTAAATTTACCACTCGATGGCAAAAATACTTTTGATGTCGCGCTCGAACGCGGGAATTATTACGCCAAAGTATATGATAGATTCAGAAACGAGCTTTATACTGAAATTTTTATTCTGAAGTAACCCACGTTTTTAAAGTTTGTTCTGTAAATAAGCGTGTACTCAATATGCACACTCTTTCATTTACAAAAAACTTTAAACTTCATTCTATGAAACCAGTTTACAAGCTATTTCTCAGCGTTTCAGTTTTGTTTTTATTTCTAAATTACGCCGAAGGTCCACCCGCCGGCAGAACAAATTCGCCCAGTGATGGAAAAAGTTGCAAAGCTGCAGGTTGCCACCTCGATGCGCCTTTAATTACAAATGCGACGAGTTGGATTACAAGCAATGTACCATCGAAAGGCTTTGTGAAAGATTCTACTTACACTATTACAATCACACCCGTCGGACCTGGTCACAGTGTTTTTGGTTTTGAATGTGCTGCTCAAGAAAAATCGGGTACACCCATTGGAACTTTGGGTTTACTGAACACCACCGAAACACAATTCGCCGCAGGTGGAACAGCTTATGTTGAACACACTTTTACTGGATCGAGAGGCGTAGGAAAAACTTGGCAATTTAGTTGGAGAGCAACAGCGGCAACAACAGGCGATAGCGCTACTTTTTACGCGTGTGTTAATGTGGCAAACGGTAACGGGGCACCAACGGGTGATTCTATTTATTTCAATACACTCACAATCAAACGCGCTCTTTCTACGCCTACTAACGATATTGCAATGCAAATAAGAGTTCAAGTTTTACCAAATCCAACGAGTATTTCTGCGAATAATACAGTTTTCAGATTTTCTAAACCCACTTCTGCTACTTGGAATTTGCGACTATACAATATGTTGGGTGCGCTCGTTGCTACGCACAGCATCGAAGGTTCGGGTGAAATTCAATATCACTTACCACTATATAATGTATCGAGCGGATTGTATGCTTATAATATTTCGGATGAAACGAATGCACCGCGCGCAACGGGCAAATTGGTGATTAGCAACGAATAACTATCCAAAAAGAGGAAACGTAAAGTTTAAACTGCTTCAATATAAAAAACCTGAACGATTGGGTGTTTGCGCTATGTAAAAAGCGTAAACACCCTTTTTTATTAAAACAATCCAATACTACCACCTACCCAATCTTTATCTTTATTATATCGGACACCAATCATTTTGCCTTTACTCACGCGCACTAAATTATTTACAAGTTTAGGTCGCGCAGCATCGCGTTCCCAAGTGAGTAGCATACGCAATTCTACTTTTGCAGTGCCACTCGGTGTTTGCAAAACTTCGGCGTACGTTACTTTTTCTTGAAGAATAAAATTTTCTGGATCGTGTATAGCTGCAATATCGCTTGGTGTCACATCAATTTTTACGCCTTGACCCGAAAACGAAAACAAAGGTTTAAGTACATAATTTTCGAGATTCAAAGTTGTAACATCCACTGTATTCAAGAAAAAAGTTTTCGGAACAAATCTATTTTTTAAAAAAGGCATTGTATATTTACTGATTCTAAAAAACCAATTCGGATGACCAACCCAATGTACGTCGTAAGGTTTTTTGAAATCGAATTGTAATTTCAAATCGCTACGCTTTGCGAGTTCGTCAAAAATGACGCGATTGTAAATGCGTTTGACTTGAATTTTTTTATGAGTATCATCGCGGTAAAAAAGTGCGTCGCCTTCTTCAAAAAGTTTTGTCACACAAACAATCGGTGTGCCGATATAGTGCTGTGTCGCCAAGAAATCAATATAGGTATTTTGTTTTTCGGGTTCAATTTCGAGCATGATGGTTTCATCTTCGCGCGCATCGGCAACAATAAGTTTATGCAAATGTTGCAAGTAAGTTTCAGACGAAGGGAAATTGAACAACGCCGACTTATTGGGCAAATTAAAAACAGATTGATAGGCTTGAACCAAATTGAGTTGAAAAAAATAGAGCGAAGGAAAACCTTGTAGCTCGATGAGTTTTGGAACGAGTTCGCCATTGTCTTCGCACACGCCAAAATCAATGACTAAAAAATCGGGATGCGCGTTTTCATTCGGTACGTTAAATTCGTCAGGAATAGCAGCAGCACTGATTTCTAAAAAATTAGGTTGAACAATGACGTCAATAATTTTTTCAATCGCTTCTTCAACGTGGTTCTTAAATTGTGGCGTAAAAAAAACGGGCGTTTCGCAAATACGGAAAGTCGGTGCGTAATTATATTTTGCCAGAAAAAAATCTAACAGCTTCTGGTATTTTTTTTTCGTAAATTCCTCATTGAATTTTGTACGTAACGATTGAATCATAAAAAAAAATTATTTTACTCCGCGTTTATTGGGTGCGTAAGTTACAAAAAAGTGTAGCCATATAACCCGCGATATTCTGAAAAACCAAACCAAAGAACCCAACATCACGATTGTAATAGAAATAAATGCGGGAACGACATCCATGCCTAAACCAAATTTCACAATCGCAAACAAACCAAACATTGTAAAGGCAGAAAGAATGTAACTTATAAACATCGCGCCGTAATAAAAACCCGGTTCAAGACTGTATTTTTGTCCGCAATGTGGGCAATTATCATACATCGTAAAAGTTTTTTGAAAACTAAAAATAGGTTTCTCAAACATATTACCTTCGCGACAGCGCGGGCATTTCATAAAAATAATGCTGTAAAACAAAGATTTACCCATGATTAGTTGTTCGTTGTTGGTTGATAGTTGTTCGTTTACCAGGGACTAACACCGAGCAAAGAGCAACTAATAACGAATCTGACAAAATTACGCAATTTTACAACGGCAATTTAATTTTAACAATTAAAAAAATAAAATGAAAGGAGTGACTGCAGAATTGGGCGAAAAGGTGGCGAGATATATTAAAGGTGAGACAAGTTTTATCTCAGGTTTGTTGCCTTCGGAGGCTATAAAATTATCTACGCTGTATGTGTTTTCTATTTTAGAAGAAAAGTTTGGTAAAGATTTTTATAAATCTTTAAGTTTAATCGAAAAAGTAAAAAGCCCTGTAAATACGCAAACGAGCGGCGCCTGGTTGAAACGCGCAAAAATGGTAGGTGTAAACGTGCGCACCATTCAAAATTTTTGGAATGTCGTTAAATACGCACTCACTTTACCCGATATACAAAACAGCGTTCACCTTTTACCGATTTGGGAACCTGGCGTGGTGGCGAGTTTGTATGGCATGAGTAGTTGGAAAATCAATCCAGAGTTTTTTTCGGAAGAATTATACCGACAAGTGCCTCACTTCGATACGCCCGAAAAACAACTCCAGATAGTGATTAATATTTTGCACCTCATGGGTAAAACGGTAGGTATGGATGTCATTCCACACACCGATAGATTTTCCGAACAGGCATTGGCGAATCCAAAATGTTTTGAATGGTTAAAACGCGAAGGTACAGTAATTACAGAACACTCGCAGAATTTGTATATCGAAGTGGAAGAGGTTATTTTCGATTATTATAAAAAATTATTGCCGCACGATATGCCAGCTACGCGGCAACTTTTCTTTTCAAATTATTTTAGCGAAGCCGAACGCTGCGCATTGATGTTTGGTGCACCCGACAAATATGAGCAGCGACTTAAAAATCGGATTACGCTCATGGATTATTTGCTTAAGTTTAATTTTGAAACCGTACCTGCAACGATGGGTCCGCCGTACAGAGGTATAAAAGTGATTGAAGGTGCAGAAGGTTTAGTCATTGATAGGGATGGCAGAGAGTGGCGCGAATATGAAATTATAAAACCCGAAAAATTTAGTCGCGTATTTGGTCCACTCACGCGCTATAAACTTTATGAAAACAAAAATAATAATGTCGATTGGGAAATAGATTTCGCTAAACCGATTGTTGATACTTGGAATTACGCTGCGCAACATTATGCAGATATTCAAAGCGAATATGGTTTCGATTTTATGCGCGGCGATATGGCGCACGTGCAAATGAGGAATTGTAGAGACGTTGCATGCAACGTCTCTACAAACTATTATGATTTACTCGGCTTCATAAAAAAATATATTGCCACGCGCGTGCCGTATTTTGGCTCGTTTGCAGAATCATTTTTAGCACCTGACGGCGAAATGGCGTACGGCAATGAGGTGCAACATTTAGAACTTTCACACGCTGATATAGTTTTGGGTGATTTGCAAAGCATGAAAGTTGGTGAAGAACGTTTTATGTCGGAATGGTCGCGCTATTTAGAAATTGGAAACAAACATTCCGTGACACCGACGTTCACGATTATGACAGCCGATAAAGACGATCCGCGTTTCGATGAATTTTATAGAGAGAATAATATTTTCAGACTATTTTTTGGTTTGTTTTATACCGAATCGCCGTCGTATATGGGTCTTGGTTTTGAACAACGCGATATACACAAAAAACCTGCCCCGAACGAGAAATACACCAAACTTTACGTTTTTAAAATTGATGAAGGTGCAAAAGCAACGCACGGAAATTACAAATGGGGAAAAAATGAAGATTTATTTTATGCGCTCAATGCTATTAAAAACGTCGCCGACGAAGAATCCGTATTTTTAAAAGAAGCGCACAGCCATTGGATTTTTCCACCCGATGAAACGGGTAAAAGACAATATGTGGCATGGTTGATATCGTCGCACGATACTTCCCGTAAACTTTTGTGCTTCGCGCATTTTGGTCAGAAAAAAATTCTTAAAAACGTTAGTATTCCAGTGAGTGGATTATTTTTTATGAAAGACTATTTCACGCTGCTCGACCACGGCGTATTTTGTGGTTA
>JAYVVO010000238.1:0-1668 GCA_043786955.1 Saprospiraceae bacterium | reverse complement strand
TAGAGAAACGCACCGCAAATGAGAATGAGAAAAAAACGATCGGCGGATGAAACGAGGCTATCGAAACGATAAAACCCTAAACCTGTTAGACAAGAACGCAAATAAAAATTGAGCGATAAAACTGATTGACACAAGGCTAAAAGTAAAATGAGATGCCAATAATTTTTCGGGTAAAGAAAAAACATCGCGACACTGATGATCCCAAAAAAAATAAAAAATAAAACAAGTTTGAGCGAAATAATCCGATTGAATAATTTATTAAACAATTGCGGATGCAGTGCAATTTCGCGGGCGTTAAAATTTTGGATTCCTAAATCGTTAATCACAACACCGAGAAAAGTAAAATTTATGAGCGCGTAGTAAACACCGTAACTATCGCTACCGACCAAATTCTGAATATTTCTGTCAATCCCAAAAATATAAATTGGCTTTACCAACGCATTGACCGCAATCAGTAAAGCCAAATTCAGAATAAATTCTCGTTTCATAAAATTAAATTAAATGAAGGAGTAGAGGAATGAAGGAATGAAAAATGAAGGAATGAAATGGAGATCAATCATTTTTCATTCTTTCATTCCTTCATTTTTTCATTTCTTCATTTATTAATACATTCTAATTTTTACACACGAAGGATTGCTCAGTTTAATCTGATTGTGCGTGTCTGTTAATAAACCAGTGGTTGCATTTCTTTTAAAAACGATAACCTCACCCGTGTTTTTATTAGCGACCAATAAAAATTTACCCGAAGGATCGAGTGTAAAATTTCTCGGATGATTACCCAGCGTTGATTGATGACCGACTAATTTGAGTTTACCGTTGGCATTGATCGAAAAAATGGCGAGATTATTTTCAACACCGCGGTTAGAGGCGTATAAAAATTTTCCATCGGGTGAAATATGAATATCGGCACCACCGAAACCATCCGCGTGTTTTTCGGAATACGCGTAAACATTTTGAAAGCGATCTAAATTTCCCGATTTATAATTATAAGCACTAATTGTTCCAGATAGTTCTTCCACACAGTAGGCAAATTTTCCATTGGGGTGAAAAGTAAAATGGCGCGGACCACTTCCTTCCGCTGTTTTTGTGTAAGGATTGGCTACATCAACTAAAGGCATTGATTGCGCGCCATCGAATTTATACACTCTTATTTTATCGGAACCTAAATCTGGGAAAAAAACATAATCGTCATTCGGCGCAAAAACGGCTTGGTGAATATGCGATTTTTCTTGTCGGGTTTTATCTACGCTGCTATCTTTAAATTCGATGAGTTGCGCAAACGGTTCAATTTTCCCCTCCTTTAGTGGAAACACACTTAGGCTTCCTCCCGAATAATTTCCGCACACCAACCATTTACCATTTTTATGAATGGCAATATGCGCTGGATTGTCGCCACCACTTTTTTGGCTGCTCAAAAAAGTGAGTGATTTATTTTTTTCGTTAAATTCAAAACTGCTCACGCCACCAGCATCCGGCAATGCCGTTTCTGTGCAAGCATAAACGTATTTCCCGTTCGGTGAAAGCGCTATGTACGATGGATTTACAACGCCTTTTATAGAAGTTACTTTCTTCAATACTCCTGTTTTTTCGTTGAGTGTGTAAACGTAAATACCTTCGGTCGTTTTATCTTCACAATAAGAACCAATAAAAACGTAAGCAGTTTGAGCA
>JAYVVO010000237.1:0-1670 GCA_043786955.1 Saprospiraceae bacterium | reverse complement strand
CTTGGAATCGCGTTGTATTCCAAGCGGTTCAGCAACAACGGATTTTTAGAATTGAGAAATGATAATTGAAATTTGGACACACGTTTAATAGCGTGTGTCTGATTTTTAGTTTAAAATGGTTGAGCAATTTTTAAGTAGGAATATGAAAAAAGCATTATTTTTTTTTGATAGTTTTTTTGAGCGTGAATAAGGCTTTTGCTTATTCGGCACTCGATACCGTACCTATCATTGACGGTAACGTAATACCTATTAAAACGGTATTAAATAATGGCGATAAAATCATGTCTATTGATAGCGCGACAAAATCATTTCGGGCAATTTTAGTAAGCACATTTTCTGCTAAAATTAATTCAATGACTACGGGTGTGGATACTTCTACTGTTTATAAAACCGTTACGCGCACAATGACAAATGCGTATTACAAAGATTTAATTAGTTACGCAAGTGATACAGTTACTAAAAGGGCTTATTCCAATGCGCTATATGTAAATAAGGCATCTTATGCTACCGATACAACAAACGGCAGAATTTACACAAATGCAAAATTAAATTATAAATTAAACAATACTGATACGGTATTACTTGCTCGCAAATCAGATATGCTTGCGGCATTAAATCTTAAACAGGATGTGTTAGTTTCAGGAACGAATATTAAAACAATTAATAGTACATCAATACTTGGTTCGGGCAATTTAGTTATTTCGAGTAGTTCGTTATTAGACGCTTACAACGCAGGTTCGGGCGTATGGGTAGTTGCAGATGCTAATACGGTAACAGCAACTAAATCAGGTGGTGTGTTCACAATAACAGTACCAGCAGGTGTGCATTGTACAAAGGCCTTTTAATCGCACCGAAAGGAATTGAAATAATTAGAGTAGGCGGTGATGTGCATGAAGTCTTCCCATCTTTTAATCGCACCGAAAGGAATTGAAATGCTTCTGTGTGGTTTTGCCCTGCAGTCGTTGCGGTGCTTTTAATCGCACCGAAAGGAATTGAAATTGTTGAACATTACAAGCTTGATGACCTTCACGGCACCTTTTAATCGCACCGAAAGGAATTGAAATCGCCTTGTTTGTCTGCCACTGTCTGGAATGGTTATTGCTTTTAATCGCACCGAAAGGAATTGAAATGAACAAAAGAAAGTTAGAACTCAAAGAAAACCGAAATCTTTTAATCGCACCGAAAGGAATTGAAATTTATCTATGTAGTAATGAATCCACTCCGCAATTCCTGCTTTTAATCGCACCGAAAGGAATTGAAATGCTATTGAAACACTTAAAAACAATCCACGCTGGAAGCTTTTAATCGCACCGAAAGGAATTGAAATCAACTCCTATCTAACTACAAGAAAGCCTAATTTCAGCTTTTAATCGCACCGAAAGGAATTGAAATACAAGTAACGGTGCATGACGGGCAGGGTAATTATTCTTTTAATCGCACCGAAAGGAATTGAAATGTAGGTTTGCCAAAATACGGAACTTACACAGGTATACTTTTAATCGCACCGAAAGGAATTGAAATAAAGCAATGAATGAGTGCAAGGGAAATTACAATACGCTTTTAATCGCACCGAAAGGAATTGAAATCAACGATAATCTATTTTATTATTGTGTATTTGGCACTTTTAATCGCACCGAAAGGAATTGAAATACGCCTGAAGCAGTGACGCC
>JAYVVO010000236.1:0-1675 GCA_043786955.1 Saprospiraceae bacterium | reverse complement strand
CGCGACACAACGATTCTGTGAGCTGGCGCGAGCAGTATATTTTTGGTTCAAGCCGTTTAGGACTTTATCGTGCTGATACTTTAGTGAATAAAGGTTTGCAGAGTATTAATAAATTTTATGAAGGCAAAAGAAATTATGAACTAACCAATCATTTAGGTAATGTTATGGTGGTTATTAACGACCGAAAAGCAGATACGCTTATTGGTGTTAACAAGGGTTATAATGCCGTTGTTATTAGTGCGACGGATTATTTTCCGTTCGGTATGGCGATAGATAGTAGGAGTTATACCTCGTCGCTGTATAGGTACGGATTTAATGGGAAGGAGAATGATAAAGAAACGGGCGAGCAGAATTATGGGATGAGGATATATGACCCGAGAATTGCTAAGTTTTTGAGTGTGGATCCGATTGGCAGAAAATACCCGGAATTAACGCCTTATCAGTTTGCGAGCAATACGCCGATACAAGCCGTGGATTTGGATGGGTTGGAAGCCTTTTTCGTAGCTGGTGCCGGAGGTGATGCCATTGGTTGGAATTACACACAAAGATTTAAAAAAATTTTTACAAAAGCTGGGTTTGATTTCATACCTATAGAAGCATCGCATGCTTTTGTCTTTACTCAAAAACTTGGAATTCCACCCACTGGTGATATGAATTTTACAAATAAATTCAGAACGAGTCCATGGGTTTCTGTACCTAAAAATGATAATACATTAACGGGGAGTATTGATCAAGTTAATACAAGATTGGCAAGCATTGATAAATCTGTATTAAAAGTAGTTAATACTATTAAAGATAATAGAGTTGAAGGCAAACAAACAAATTTATTAGGTTATTCTTACGGGAGTATTGTTATGGCGCATGCGGCTCTCGCTGCAGCTGATGCAGGAATAACCATAGACAATTTAATTCTTATCGGGAGTCCAATATCTGATCAGTCGGAATTGTATAAATCGCTCTTCAAACATCCACATATTAATAATGTGATTAGATATGACATACCTGGCGACCTGTTAAGTAACCCAAAAGGTTCTTTAATTCCAGGTGCCAAACAAAATTCAAATACTAACGGTCCACATTTTGATCTTGCACGTCCAGATGACCCAACGACAATGAAAGATGAAAGTAAGGATACAAACGCAAGAATAGAAAATTTAGTAAAGCTTCTTATGGAAAAAGGGGTAAAAAACAATAAAAATTGAGCCAATTTTTAAGATATTTTGTCATAATTATTCAATGAAACTATTTTTTTATTATTTTCTAATATTTGGATTAGTAGCAACAATTTATTTTGTAGGTATAGCTTGTGTCGGTTTAAGTTTTGGTGCAGGTGGTTTGTGTAAAATTGTACTAATTGCCCATAATTTTCCATTTGTTGTAAATTTTCCTGAAAAGGAAAATTTAAAGATTTCTACTAATTTATCATTAATCTCTTTAATTCTGTTTTTATTTTTATATTATGCGAAAACAATATTAAAAAAACAATAGAATTCTTGATCTGCTCCCCAATTTTCGGACAAAAAGCAGCAAAAAGATAAGTTTTAGTGCAGATTTAAAACGCCAAACAATGAAAAAGTTGTTTTTATGGGTTTTAATGGCGGGAAGTAATTTTTGGGCAAATGCGCAGGTGCAAGTTGTGATGGTTAGGTATTTCGAAGAAATAACTGTAAATTAC
>JAYVVO010000235.1:0-1679 GCA_043786955.1 Saprospiraceae bacterium | reverse complement strand
ACGGAACGGATAAAGGCAGTGAGTTTGTCCGCCGATCTCTCGGAGGTTTGTTTGCGTATGTCTCGCACAGAATTCCTGAAATATCTGATACGATTTATGCGATTGATGATGCAATTGAAACAGGTTTTGCTTGGGAACTCGGACCATTTAAAAATTGGGATGCTGTTAGTTTGGAAGCAGGCATTAAAGCCGCAGAAGCGGAAGGTTTAACGGTAGCAGATTGGATAAAAACCATGCTTGCTAAAGGAAACACTAAGTTTTACAAAGTTGAAGCAGGGGTAAAAAAATGTTACGATGTTGCAACGGGTACTTATTTGCCAATTGCTGGTGCGTCAGAAATAATTGTGCTTGATAATTTGCGTGAAAAAGCACCCGTCTATCAAAATGCGGAGGCTGTTCTGCATGATATTGGAGACGGCGTTTTATGTTTAGAGTTTCGCTCAAAAGCTAATTCCATTGGTGAAGGCGTACTGAAAGCTATTAATGATGCGATTGATATTGCCGAGCGCGACGGTTGGAACGGGTTAGTTATTGGGAACAACGCGACGAATTTTTCAGTGGGTGCTAATTTAATGAGTATGGCGATGTTGGCATACGAACAAGAATGGGATATGCTCAATTTTGGCGTAAAAACTTTCCAGAATACTTCTATGCGTTTGCGCTATTCTGCTATACCAGTCGTGATTGCAACGCAGGGTTATGTCTTTGGTGGTGCTTGCGAATTTTCTATGCACGCCGATGCTGTTGTAGCATCTGCTGAAAGTTATGTCGGTTTGGTAGAAGTCGGCGTAGGAATTTTACCAGGTGGTGCAGGCACGAAAGAATTTGCTTTGCGCGCTGGTGATGCTTTTGTTGAAGGCGATATTAATATTCCAGGTTTAGTCGAAAGATTCACAACTGTTGCTCTCGGAAAAGTTTCGACGAGTGCCGACGAAGCATTTAATAATGGTCATTTATTGCGCACAAAAGATTCGGTGGTGTATAATAAAGAGCGTGCTATATCGGTTGCGAAACAAAAAGTGTTGCAACTCGCCGTCAACTACGTGCAAAAACAACCGCGCAAAGATGTTTTGGTGTTTGGTCGCCAAGGACTTTCTGTTTTAAATGTAGCAGTTCACAGTCTCATGCTTGGTAAACAAGCAAGTGAGCACGATGCTAAAATTGCTAAAAAAATAGCTTACGTCATGTCGGGTGGTGATTTAACCGCTCCGCAAAAAGTGAGCGAACAATATCTATTGGATTTAGAACGCGAAGCGTTTATGTCACTCATTTCTGAGAAGAAAACGTTAGAGCGCATTCAGTATATGTTGACGAATAATAAACCTTTAAGGAATTAAAAATAATTCTCAAACCTCGCAGGTTTTTAAAAACCTACGAGGTTTTACTTTAATTAAAAATTTAAAAATGGAAGATGCATATATAGTAGCTGGCTTTAGAACAGCAGTAGGTAAAGCAGGTCGCGGCGGATTTAAAAATTATCGCTCAGATGATATGGCTTCGCAGGTTATAAAACATTTGGTTGCGAGCGTTCCAGGTTTTGATGCGTCACTCGTTGATGATGTTATCGTAGGGTGCGCCAATCCGGAAGGCGAACAAGGTTTGCAAATGGGCAGACAAATTTCATTGATGGCACTTGGCGTAGATGTGCCAGGATTTGTCATTAATCGTTATTGCGCATC
>JAYVVO010000234.1:0-1680 GCA_043786955.1 Saprospiraceae bacterium | reverse complement strand
TAAGTTTTGACTCGATTTTATATTTTTAACAATGATTATCAATATGAAAAGATTCACAGGATTCCTACCTTTGCTCTCTCTGTGATTTCTCGAAATGGCAGAGAGAGCAAACAATTTGAAATAAAATGACACAAATTGCATCCCACATTCAGTTATTGCACACGCTTATTGAAACACCGTCACTTTCAAAAGAGGAAGCTGAGACAGCGGAAATTATTTTTAATTATTTGAAAGAGAAATCCGACGCGATACCTGAGCGCGTGGTGAATAATGTTTGGTTAAAAAATAAATATTTTGATGAAAATAAACCAACTATTTTACTCAATTCGCACCATGACACCGTAAAACCGAATGCGAGTTATACGCGCAATCCGGTTGAAGCAAGTATTTTAGAAGGAAAACTTTTTGGTCTTGGCAGCAATGATGCAGGCTGCGCATTAGTTTGTTTGATTGAAACTTTTTTGAATTTTTATCATCGAGAAGATTTACCCTATAATTTAATTTTTTTAGCTTCTGCAGAAGAAGAAATTTCTGGTGCGAACGGCGTTGAGTTAGCGTTGAAACATTTACCAAAAATTCATTGCGGTATTGTCGGTGAACCCACACTTTTAGAATGTGCCGTCGCCGAAAAAGGTCTTATGGTGATTGATGCAACCGCACATGGTGTTGCAGGTCATGCTGCGCGCAACGAAGGAGTCAATGCTATTCAAATTGCATTTGATGATTTTAAAAAAATTACATCGGATTTGTTCCCAAAAGTTTCAGATTTTTTAGGCGCAGTGAAAGCGACTGTTACACAAATTAATGCTGGCACACAGCACAATGTCATTCCCGATATTTGCCATTACGTGATTGACGTGCGCGTGAATGAGCTTTATACTTTGCAAGAAGTACTCGATATTTTAAAATCGAACTTAAAAACTGAATTAAAACCGCGTTCGGTGCGTTTACAATCGTCGCATATAGATTCAAAACATCCGCTCGTTCAAACTATTGATGATTTAAAAATAAGAAAATATGGCTCACCAACATTATCAGATCAAGCATTAATGAATTTTCCAACCATAAAAATTGGACCAGGCGATTCGGCACGCTCGCACACTGCGGATGAATTTATTTTTCTGAATGAATTAAATGAAGGTGTTAAAGTTTACACAGCAATTTTAGAAAAATTAATTGAAAATTTTAATTAACTTTACCAAAATGATTTGAGGATTATGCGACAAACGAACGAGGAACTTATCGGCGATATTTTAAATCAATGGGTGAATGTACAAGGCTATAAAACGACTCTGAACGAGATGCGCATTAGAGAGGTTTGGCAAAAAGTAGTGGGTGAAAGTGCGTCTGAACAGACTCAAAAAATTTGGATAGATAAAAAGCGATTGGTAGTTTTTGTAAAGTCTTCTATTTTGCGCAATGAACTTATTTACCAAAAGTCCAACATTAAAACTGCTTTGAATAGTTTTTTGGGAGAAGATTTGATTGAAGAAATTTCAATTTCCTAAAGAAAAGCTTTAACGAATATCCCAAAAAGTATTACTCGAACGTTTTTTAAAAATATTTCTGATAAAAAAAACGGTTTCCAAAAAAATTAAAGACAAATTCTTCATAAGAATCTTAATTTTACGAAATTATTAGTCATAACTATTTTGTTATGGTGACACAAAGATAAGCTAT
>JAYVVO010000233.1:0-1682 GCA_043786955.1 Saprospiraceae bacterium | reverse complement strand
TTAACCTCAATCAATATTTCGATGTTAGCGTTGATAACGCGAATCAATCCGTTGTCATTACGTTGCCACAACCGCAAATTCTTTCGCATGAAGTTTTTCCGAAAGTAGAAAATTTAGACGTGGGTTGGATGCGCGAACTGAATCCGCAAGATTTTAACGACAACGTCAATAAATTGCGTCAGGCTTTTCGCGACGATGTGTATTCGCCACAAAATAATTCATTTAAAACCGCGCGCGAACGCGCAGTCACCGTCATGCAGATGATTGCCTCACCGATGGTGCGCAGCATAAACCGTAATTATAAAATTTCTGTGCGATTTAAAAACCCAGATGGCGAAGTGCTGCAAACGCCCTTGAAATAAAATTCCAATTTCAATTTCATTATCTGATGTTACGCAAGAAGGTTTAGAACACTGAAATTATAAACCAGTAATATTTCGGTGCTCTTCAGCTTGTGTAAAGTCAGTTAAGTAATGAAGTTCTTTCCATTTTTATTTTACTCTTCCAAAATAACTTACAAAGGAAATCATTTTACTATCGGGTGACCAAGAAGGCGTATTGATTGTTCCTTGACCGCCGTATAAGTAGGCAATTGTTTTTGGAAATCCGCCATTGAATGGCATGAGTTTAAGACTCACGATATGGCAAGGTGGATGTTCGGTTGGGTCAATGTCGTCGTTAAAAGAAATATAGGCGATCCATTTACCATCTGGAGAAATGTGTGGAAACCAATTATTATTTTGGTCGAAAGTGAGTTGCTCTTTTTCAGAACCGTCGGTTTTCATACGCCAAAGTTGCATCGTACCCGTCATACTGCCATTGAAATAAATCCATTTCCCATCGGGTGAACCTTCCGCTCCATCCGTTAGTCCAAATGTTTGATCTGTTAACTGAGTTTCTTTGCCGTCGTCAATGGCAGCTTTATAAATATGATAAAGCCCTTTCGGATTAGTATCTCTGCGTGCAGTAAAATAAATTTCCTTGTTATTTCCCGACCAACCATGTAAGTATGAAGGCGTTTTTTCTGTAACGAGCTTTGGTGTTCCACCTTCAATGGGAACTACATAGACTGTTGAACCACCGTCGAACATCCCATCTCTATGGCTACTGATGCCCAACATTTTTCCATTTAATGAGATGACGTGGTCGTTATTATTTCTTTTTACATCGCCCGTATTGATTTGGGTGGGCGCTTGATTGCCGTCTAAAGGGATAATGAAGATACCACCTTTACTATTGAACAATAATTTTTTGCCGTCAGGCATCCAATTTGGAGCTTCAATTTTTATAGGCGTTTCATAAATTATTTTGCGTTCGCCGTTAAAAATATTCATTACTTCTAAGCGACTGCCCAGCGTATCAGTTCCATAAAAGCTATAAGTGGACGGCATGGGTTTATCAATGCGGACGTTCCATACACGCACTTCTTCAATTTGATCAGGATCATGCGAACCAACAAAAATACCTACGTAGGGATTTTTACCAATATTTTCCATCGTAACTGAACCGTAACTTTGCAAGGGTTCGCCATAATTGGCAACGCGCATCGTGTATTCTTTTCCTTTGCGTTCTAACTGAATAGTGCGTGCTTTCTTCTTTGGAAAAAATAATTCATCTTGCGGATCGCGCATAAAAGCACCGCGCATCACACGCCATTGCGTCACTGTTAATCCATCACCATG
>JAYVVO010000232.1:0-1687 GCA_043786955.1 Saprospiraceae bacterium | reverse complement strand
ATGCGTTTCTGTTATGAGTTGCACATTATCCTGAACCCCCACAGCACTTGGATAAGGATAGAAAAAAGTTTGCATCGAAATGTAATTTCCAAATACATTTTTATACGAAGAAGTACTACCATCCAAATGACTTACTGTTACACTGTCGTAACCAATATGATAACCTAACAGATTTTTAGTGAGTGGTGCAGACGAATAAATTGTAGTGTAGCGCGGTAATAAACTGGAATAAATACTTGCAAGAGCTTCATTCACTCTCACAGGGTCTAATTTATCGCGCACATTTAAAGTATAGTATAGTCCATCCGACGCAGCATTTTGTGCATCAGCCGTCGGAATTTCATCGAATCGCGTCCCTTGAGTATAAACGTAATCTTCACGTTTCGCCTGGCTTCCATCCGTATTGTAAACTATTTCAGATTTTACGCGCAAACCGCCAATCAATTTTGTATCAGTCGGCGTTAGTCGGTGTGCTTCGTAAACAAATGCTGTTGAACCACCCGCAGGATAAGTTACTTTTTGTAAAATACCAGCCTGCATTGCGCTTTCACTCGGCGTTCTGTTACCAAAAACAACTGGTGATAGTGGAGAAGTATTTGTAAAATTCGCTGGGTACTTTGTTCTTAAATAATTGTACATATTTTGAGGAAGTAGACCTGTGTTTTCATCATGTCCGTTATAATAACCCCAAAGATCTTTACCGAGAGAAGCACGCGAAGGCAATGGAGTAGAATTATAAGTAAAAGTATAAGGCGGGATTGAAAGAGAACCATTTGCACAACTTACTTCTTGCAAACCATCAAGTCGTAAACGGCTCAAACTTGCTGAACCATCACCAGTCCAATATGAAGCAGCGGACGTAAAATAAGATTGTTGAAAATTAAAAACTTTACAGAAAGTTCCATCATGAAGTTGTATTTGGTTGATTGCTTGCGCTGAACCTGTTGATAAATCTGTTCTCGAAATAGAATTTGTAGCAAAATCTGCACTTTCAATACCAGAACTTGTTCTAATTGTTGAAAGACGCATCGCCTGCACCGTGAATATCACAGAAGAATTAAACGGATTACTCTCAACATAAGTTTGTGCATCTGTTGGGTAAGAAGTAAAAGTATGGTCGCCTAATTTCTTGTAGGTGTAATTTTCTGTGACGTAATCTAAATCAATCCAATGCTGACTATCCGCGCTTTCAATACGCTCTAAATACCACGAGGAAGAAGCCAAATTTCCAGAAGGCGAAACTAATGCACTTTCATAGGCTGAACGCGTACCAAATGCACCAAAATAATATTTTACGCCTTGGGGTGTTGTAAAAATCCATTTTGTTCCCCATTGTGAATAATCAACTTTTAAGTCGTTAGCCGTGAGCATTATGAGTTTACCGTTATTATCGAAAACAAATTTACCCGAATAACCACCAAAACTAAAATTAAAAATATCAGATTCAGCATCCTTTCGTTGATTAACGATGTCTGCTTCTAATGATTGACAATTTAAACAAGGTGTATTTTGTCCAGTGCCTGAAAGAGTTGTGGCACAGTTCGGATCAATTGTACACGCATCACCATCTTTTAAACCTGTTGGGTAACCGGGATTGGTGTAAAAACCTGAACCAGATTCGTCAGGTGCACCAACTACTGAACGCGAAATAACGCCACCAGAGTTGAGTGCCCAACCCAAACCAATA
>JAYVVO010000231.1:0-5088 GCA_043786955.1 Saprospiraceae bacterium | reverse complement strand
TCATACTCGTGGTGCTGAGTGCGTTTATTTCGGAAGCAGATGACGACATCGCGGCAGAAAATATAACGGCAATTAAAAAACCAACGAGACCGCGTGGCAACTCGTTCATAATAAAATAAATAAACGTGTAGTCTCTGTCGCGCACGTCGGCTTTCGCATCGGCTTGCAGCATTAAATCTTTTACACCCTTTCTCAAATTGCGTTCGCTGTTCTGTAAAGTTTTAATATCAGTAGTTAAAATTGTTTGTTGTTCCGAATCATTGCGACGTATAGCACTTACTAAATTAGTTACAGCGTTGCGTTTCTTTTCAAAATTAAGATTGTAATTATTTTGGATTGAATCGAACGATACGCTATATTCAGAATTGGCTTTTAGTTTATTTAAAATTTTGGCATTAAAGTGTAACGGCGCAGCGTTGAACTGATAAAAAACAAACATCATTACGCCAACCATTAAAACTAAAACTTGCATCGGAACTTTAATCATACCGTTGAAAAGCAAACCTAATTTACTTTCTGCAAGCGATTTTCCAGAAAGATAGCGCTGCACCTGCGATTGATCGGTACCGAAATAACTCATAAATAAAAATACTCCACCAATCATTCCAGACCAAAAAGTATATTTATTGTGCCAATCGAAACTAAAATCAACGATATTTAATTTATTAAGTCTGCCCGAAATTGCCATCGCATCCGAAAAATGTACGTCGTTCGGTAATTTATAAATCATCAGACCGAAAGCAAACAACATTCCAATAAGAATGATCACCATTTGTTGTTGTTGTGTCACGCTCACCGCTTTGCCACCGCCTAAAACGGTGTAACACAAAACAAAAGCACCAACTAATGCATTCGTGCTAAACCAAGACCAACCTAAAATACTCGCCAAAACAATTCCAGGTGCAGCCAAAGTTAATCCACCTGACATGGCGCGCAACAATAAAAAAAGAGATGCTGTGAACGTGCGAGTACGCAAATCGAAACGCGTTTCGAGATATTCGTAAGCGGTGTAAACATTGAGGCGATAGTAAATAGGCAGAAAAAAAATACTAAGTAGCACCATCGCAATGGGCAAACCAAAATAAAATTGTGCAAAGCGCATACCATCGTCAAAACCCTGACCTGTTGTAGAAAGAAATGTGACAGCGCTCGCTTGCGTTGCCATAATGCTCAAACCAATTGTCCACCACTTTAACTCATTCGAGCCAAGTAAATAACTTTTTAAAGTTTGCTTTCCGCGCGTTTTTAATATGCCATATAGGACGATACTTACAATAGTTGTTGTCAAAACTGCCCAGTCAATCGGGTGCATACACTGATTTAAATTTGAGTGACAAAAGTACAAATTTGAATTAAAGTAATGCTTGTTTTCAAATTAAAAATCTGTGATTAACAAAAGCTGGATGTTATTCCTTAAATTTTTGATTGTAATAATATTGTCAAATTTTTTTTCAGGCTTAGAAATCGCATTTGGGGAATGAAATTGGATTTAATTTGTAAAAAAGTCAACAATGTTGAAAACGCGTGTTTCATTATTAATTTTATTGGTTTGCTTAAAATTTTCATCTGTAGGATTAGCGTTTTGTTTAGATGGTAGTAACAAAAAACAATTTTCAACTTTCAAAACAAAAAAATTGAAGCACGCCTTTGGTAATACAAAAATTTTTATTGAACCCGATACACTAATCATATTTTATGATTCTATTCCAGTTGATGCAAAACCTACAATGTCATTTGATAAAAAACAAACGGCTTGCATTGTTACAGGTTCAATGATTTTTTCTGTCATTGCTTTAATGAATAGAAAATTTTTATTTGCTGCATTATTTGCAGTAATCGGCGTTATAGGTTGGGTTTCTCATTTTTTTTTCCGAAAGAAAAAAATAATACAGCACGAAAAGCCTAAGTGGTTTATTAAAGCTGAGAAAATATTTGCAGGAATAATTGTTCTTGCAGGAATAATTGCGCTAATTTATATTTTTATTTTACTTTCTCAGTTGGTGAGTGCTTTTTACGCGCTATTTAGTATGCTACATTAAACAAAATTATTTTTATTTTATGAAGTTCTTAATTACTGGCATAATTTTAACTTTGTGATTAGTTTGTAAGTTCTTCAAATTTAAAAATGGGATACATGCTGACCGAAATTTCAAATACTATGGTTGATTGGCAACATTTTAGCGCGCTATGCAGTGGCGACGCAGAAATAATGAATGAAGTTACCAAAATGTTGATTGACGAAATTCCAACGGAATTAATCGCCCTTAATACAGCTGTAACAAAAAAAAATTGGGGTGATGTATTCGACATCAGTCATAAATTAAAAACAACCGTTTCTTTTTTTGGCAATACAGAGCTTAATAATATTGTTAAAACGATGGAATTTAGTGCGCGCCATAATATTGATACGCATTTAATTGTGGGTTTGAAACAACAATGCACAACTACGTTAAACACTATCCATACCGAATTGATTCAAAAAAAACGGGAGTAGCCGTTTTTAGTTCAACATTTCTGAACAATGTTACACTACCCTATTGTATTTTTGCAGCACTAATAAATTGTTCATGCAGATAATTCTGTGGGGTTTAAATCCGATTCTGACAAATTGTTTTGAGATACGCCTCAGAAAGCATCAACTATATTTGCTGCGCGTCAACACTATGAGCGAAGTTCTAAATCGCATTCATGCTCGACATATCCAAGCAGTCGTTTTAAATGTGGCTGCACTAAATTCTTCCGTTGAAAATATTATAGGTCTTATTCGCAACGATTTGAAGAGCGATATTCCAATCATCTTAATGTCTGAAACAGACGATCAAATAAATTTCATTGAAGAAGGCATAGCCGCTGGCGCAAATGATTTTTTAATGTTTCCGTTTCAACCTATCGAATTAGTGATGCGTTTGCGTTTGCAATTGTATGTTTCTAAAACTTTAAATATTAATAGTTAACCTTTTAAAAAGATAATAATTAAAAAAATGAAAGGAATAATTTTAGCAGGTGGTTTAGGAACGCGCTTATATCCGTTAACTTTAGCTGTCAGTAAACAAATGATGCCTGTTTACGACAAACCCATGATTTACTATCCGTTAAGTACGCTGCTTTCGGCAGGTATTCGGGATATTCTCATCATCTCTACGCCTTATGATTTGCCCAACTTCATCAAACTTTTTGGCGACGGCTCGGATTTAGGCGTAAACTTTACTTACATAGAGCAGCACAATCCAAACGGTCTCGCTCAAGCTTTCGTACTCGGGGAGCATTTTATTGGCAAAGATGACGCTTCACTCATTCTGGGTGATAATATTTTTTATGGCGCAGGTTTGAGCGAATTGTTGCAAGCCTCGAATAAACCAAAAGGTGGCGTTGTGTTTGCGTATCAAGTCGCCGATCCAGAAAGATACGGTGTTGTGGAGTTCGACAAAAACCTTAAAGCACTTTCGATTGAAGAAAAACCAACGCATCCGAAATCGAATTACGCTGTGCCTGGTTTATATTTTTACGACAATTCCGTTGTGGAAGTCGCGAAAAATTTAAAACCTTCACCGCGTGGCGAATATGAAATTACAGACGTTAATAAATATTATTTAGAACATGAACTGCTACAAGTTGGTGTACTCGGTCGCGGTGTAGCTTGGCTCGATACTGGTACGCATGAATCGCTTTTGCAAGCGGGGCAATTTATTCAAGTTATAGAAGCGCGACAAGGTTTAAAAATTGGTTGCATCGAAGAAGTTGCGTGGCAGATGGGATTTGTTGACGACGCACAATTTGAAAAACTCGGACATAAATACATTAAAAGTGGTTACGGCGAATATCTGTTGAAATTATTAAAGAATAAGGAATAGGAAACAACTAATTTGGAATACTTTTTTTAAGTGTACGAAACGAACAAACATTAAAATATTTTATGAAATTGATGATTTTAAATGTGAACAATCTCACTGATGCGCGCTATTACGCTGCGCGTGGGGCAGATTACTTGGCGTTTAAATTTCCAAACGCGATGGATGAAGCACCAGCGTTTTTAAAAAAAGTAGAATCTATTTTAGAATGGGTGGAAGGCGTTAAAATTCTTTTGCATTGCAACGGAAGTAATTATAAATTAATTGAAACGCTGGAATTCCCGTTTAATATTGAGGGTTATATCGTTCCGAATACCGCGCAACTAACAAAAAATATATTCGGCACGGAAAAAAAATTAATTATTGAAATCGTTTTCAATCGCTGCCCTACAATCGAAACGTTTAATAAAACTTTAGCGGAGACGAAAGTTAATTTTCCTGTGCTACTCACTTGGGAAAGTAACGTAAAAGCATTTGATGCTTTGTGTTCTGAGATTTTAAGCTCCACCGATTGGAAAAAAACCTTCGATAATGCGAACCGCGATATTTTTTTACAACTACCTATAGCCGCCGAAAATAGTTTATCGCTGCTTAAATATTTTACTTTTCAAGGCATCATTCTTTCAGCGAGCGAAGAAACAATTGTTGGTGAAAAAAACTACGATGCTGAGGATGATTTATTAGATGCGTTGGAAGTAATGTAGTAAATATTTAATTTTTATTTGTTTAAATTTTGGGTTTATCATAAAATATGTTAATTTCGTTTTGCGATAAACAAAATTAAAAAAACTTTATTATAATGTTATTCCTAAAAGTTTACAAATATGAATGACCACAAAATTTACACTAAATCGGATATAGCCGATGAACTCAACATGTCGCTTCGCACATTAGAACGTCGCATTAAAGACGCATTAATAGAGTTGGCAGGAAATAAATTTTCCAGAGAAGGTGTCAATCTGATCAAAGAAGAATTAAATCGCGCACTACTAAAAAAAGTAATTTTACCCCCCCCCCAAATAACTAAAATAAGTTACGTTATTTCAAAAAATATTTTTGAAATAAAATCGTGGTGCGCTTTCTCGTTTTTCTGTCGTGTTTGTGTCGCATAAATGTCGCGTTTCTGTCGGGTTTCTGTCGCGTTTTGTAATTGCGCTGCCTTTAAATTTACATCATGTTTGCAAGCATAGTTTTTCATTTTATTTATTAATTTTTTAAAAAATTTTCAAACATGAAAAAA
>JAYVVO010000230.1:0-13848 GCA_043786955.1 Saprospiraceae bacterium | reverse complement strand
ACGGATCAAGGGATTCTTCGTTGCTCGCAACAACAAACTCAATTTCGATTGGTGCGCGCTCATGCCAAACACCAAGCGAAAAACTGAGCGTACTCTGCAATGTGTTTTCACTTGTCGTTGTCACCCATTTTAGATCCTTTCCTTTTCTTTGCGCCAATAAAACTAACGGAATTGGAACAGCCTGAATATTATTAGGTAAGAAGATAAATATTTTATCACTTAATGCCATAAGTTTAGCCAACGATGAAGAATCAATTGCTTCTAAAAAAGTAAAGGTATAGCGTGAAAATTTTTCTTTCATCCAAGTAGATTTATTTATTCAACATTGCAAATCTAAAAGTTTCCGAACTGATGCAAGCATATTTTGTAAAAACGTTTTAATAATTTTTATAGTAATACAAAATAATTTGTTGTTTGTTGATTTAATCTGGTGTTGATGACAAACTATTGCTGTTGGGACAATTGCCTCAAATATTAGACATTCTCTCTTTTACTACAAATAGTCACAATTAAATGCTTAATTTAAAATAATATTGAATCAAACACTATGAATTAAAATTTGCGCAGCGTATTTTTGCGCCGTTTGTAAGTAAGTATTATTGATTTTAAAAAAAATAAGTTTAATCGCATGGCGAATATCGGACGTATTAAGCAAATTATTGGTCCTGTTGTGGACGTTAGCTTTGCAGGCGCGGATTCTAAATTACCAGAAATTTTGAACGCTTTGGTTATTAAGCGACCAACGGGAGAAGATTTAATTCTTGAAGTGCAACGTCATCTCGGAGAAGATTCTGTGCGCACAATCGCGATGGATGCTACGGATGGTTTGGTACGTGGTATGGAAGTAACGGATTTAGGTACGCAAATTTCCATGCCAACGGGCACACAAATTCGTGGACGTTTATTTAACGTTATTGGTGATACGATTGACGGAATGCGACCAACGCAGAAAGTAACTGCTGCGCGTTCAATCCATGGTAAGCCACCAAGTTACGATCAACTTTCGACTGAATCTGAAATTCTTTATACAGGTATTAAAGTTATTGACCTTATTGAGCCTTACGCAAAAGGCGGAAAAATTGGTTTATTCGGTGGTGCAGGGGTTGGTAAAACAGTTCTTATCATGGAGTTGGTTAACAATATTGCAAAAGGTTACGACGGCATGTCAGTTTTTGCAGGTGTGGGTGAACGGACACGTGAAGGAAACGATTTACTGCGCGAGTTCATTGAATCGAATGTAATTCGTTACGGCGAAGAGTTCAAACATTCGATGGAATCCGGTGGTTGGGATCTAAGCAAAGTAGATTATGCGGCGCTGGAAGAATCGCAAGCAACTTTAGTTTTTGGACAAATGAATGAACCACCAGGAGCGCGTGCACGTGTGGCACTTTCTGGTTTAACGATGGCGGAATATTTCCGCGATGGCGATTTAGCCGATCCAAATGGTGGTAAGGACATTCTTTTCTTTATTGATAATATTTTCCGTTTCACGCAAGCTGGTTCAGAAGTTTCAGCGTTATTAGGTCGTATGCCTTCAGCGGTGGGTTATCAACCAACACTCGCAACTGAAATGGGTTTGATGCAAGAGCGTATAACATCTACAAAACGCGGATCAATTACATCTGTGCAAGCGGTTTACGTACCTGCCGATGACTTAACCGATCCAGCACCCGCTACAACTTTTGCGCACTTAGATGCTACGACTGTTTTAAATCGTAAATTAGCAGCACTTGGTATTTATCCTGCGGTGGATCCTTTAGATTCTACAAGCCGTATTTTAGATCCGAAAGTTATTGGCGATGTACATTATAATTGTGCACAACGCGTCAAAAACATATTACAACGCTACAACGAGTTACAAGATATTATCGCGATTTTAGGTTTGGAGGAACTTTCTGAAGAAGATAAACTTACTGTTGCCCGCGCGCGTCGTGTACAACGTTTTTTATCGCAGCCTTTCTTCGTTGCTGAACAGTTCACAGGTTTGAAAGGTGTATTGGTGCCGATTGAAGAAACCATTCGCGGATTTAATATGATCATTGATGGCGAAGTAGATCAATACCCGGAAGCGGCGTTCAACTTAGTCGGTACTATTGATGATGCAATTGCTAAGGGCAAAAAACTTATTGAAGAAGCTAAATAGTTGATAGGTGATAGTTGACAGTTGACAGATGTAAATCGCTCTCAAACTGTCATCTGTCAACTGTCAACTGCAAACTATAATAAAATGACAATATCCATTCTCACACCCGATAAGGAAATTTTTGCGGGTGATATAAAATCAGTTAAAGTTCCAGGTGTGTCTGGTCAACTTCAAATTTTGAATAACCACGCACCCCTCATTTCTTCGTTACAACGCGGAGAAGTTACGGTTGTTAAAACTGACGGCGCGTCCATCAAATTCGCTATTGAAAAAGGTTTTTTGGAAGTATTGCACAATGAAGTGTCGTTATTAGTACAAGGTGTTGTAATGTAAGGAAAATCAAGAATTGAGGCTTTAGGAAATATTAATATGCCTGAACGAAATTTAAAGGAAAAATAAAAAGAAGTGGTTGTTCAGTAATGAGCAACCACTTTTGTTTATGCTTATTACCCCCCATAAAATTAATTAATTTTATGAATGGGTAAATTCTTATGTTGATTAGTTTAACAGTAATCAACTCAAATGTGAAATAACAGAGACCGCAATCCTTTATTTGAAAACAACAAAACCATTTAAAATAAAAAAAACATCCCGAAAATTCCACCTTGGAAAATTCGGGATGTTTTATTTTGGCATGAAAAAACTACGAACTACTATTATTTAAGATCGTAAGTACTCGTTCCAGCTAAGTAACCTTTGTTATAAATTTCAACGGTGTATTTGCCTTTAACTAAAGTTGCATTGCCTTTAGTATCCCAACTCATACAAACGTTTTCACTTTCACCATTAAAATTAACATCTTTTGTGCAAGTATATTGAATTTCTTTACCGTCGCTGAGTTTAATTACGCCACCGCCACCGCCGGTTGTTGAAATAGCAACACCTGTTGGGTCAATAATACGGAAGTAGAATTTTTCAGTACCTGCATCAGCAACCCGGTTTTCAATGGCGTCGAAACACCATTTTAAACGGTCAATGTTGCCAGCGTGAGTACGCTCTTTTTCTTTTCCACTTGCACGAACGTGGTAACCTGTAGTTTTTACGTTCGATACATGAACCACTGAACCGATTTCAGTTTTTTTAGCGAACACAGCGCGTTCTTGCTCTACTTTTGCTTTTTCTGCTTCAACGGCTGTTTTGGCTACAATAATTTGGTCTTTCTCTGTACGCTCCTTTGATAAGTTATCTTGCAAACTTGTTTTCTCAGTTGTTAGTACTGTTACTTTCTGACCTAATTCTTGTTTGTCTTGCTCTAATTTAGCAATCTGATCAACATAGCCTTGAACCGTTGCTTTCATACGTGCCATTTCTGCGCGCGCACCATTCAGGTTTTTTTCTACATTAATGAGCTTGCCAATTTTGCTTTTTTGTGTAGAAAGCTCCGTTTTTTGCTTTTCGATTAAATCATTGAGCTGAACGTTTTTGCCTTTCATCTCATCGAGTTGCCCCATTGCATCTTTGTACTGAGTCTCTAATTGTACATTTAGGTCTTCATCTTTTTTGATTTCAACCTGTGATGTTTGTAATTGGTTACCAGTAGAATTATTTTTTACTGCAAAATAACCAGTTGTGCCTGCCAAGCCTACAATTGCTGCAACCAACCAAGGTAAAACCTTTTTTGAATTGTTGTTGCCGTCATTGTTCTTGAAATCCGAATAATTATTCGTCGTCATTGAAAAGGTAGTTTAAATGTGTTTTCGAAAAAAGTTAGTAATGCCCACTTAAATCTACACGTGTTAGTACATTTGTACACAAATGTACGCGACGCGTGCAATTAACATAAGTAGAAGTAAAAAATCTATTCGATATCGTTTAGTTTTAATAAAATTTAATTATTGTGTAGTTGTTATCGCCAACGTTATGGACGATTAAACACGGCTGGGATGGAATTTTTTAAGTCTAACAAACTTAAAATACAATCTGAAAACGCCGCAGGTATAAAAAAAGTATGTACAAGCAAAAAAAAATGAAAAAAAATGAAACATTAACATTTAAGTTAGCAATTTTTTTTCTTGCCGATTTACGCCAATAGCAAATTAATATTTTACTTCACCTACTAATTATAACCTAAAAAACTCTAAATTTGTGCAGCTCTTAAACGAGTAGAACTTTGAATAATTTTTGAAACTTCACATCCAACCAAAATTTACAGATTTTTTATGTTTAAGTTTGAACACACGACCTTTGGCAGAAATGATAAAATAACTTTTTTTGACGACAAAGAAAATCGCTTTAGCCTTTCGCCCAATTACGGTGGTTGTTTACTCGAACTTGTATTTGAAGGTGAAAACGTTTTAGATAGTTATTCCACGCCTGAAGAATTAGCGGAAAACAAATGGTCAAAGAGTGCATTTTTGTACCCATATCCTAATCGTTTGCGCGATGGTAAATACAAACACAACGGAAAAACTTATCAGTTTGCTATAAATAATGCTGCAACACAAAATTCAATTCACGGTTTTGGAAAAGATGTACCAATGCGCGTTGTAAAAACGTCGGTTAAAGAAAACGAAGCGAGCGTGAAATTGCGCTTTAAACACGATGGTAAAAATCTAAGTTATCCATTTAAATTCAGCATGGATATTACGATGGGTTTTAAACGTGCGTTCACGGATAAAAAGAAAAAGAAACATACAGCTGAGTTTAGCGTGGAAATGAAATTTAAAAATCAGAGCGCACACGCTATTCCAGTAGGTTTAGGTTGGCATCCTTATTTTAAAATTTCAGAAAAAGTGGACGACACAGCATTATTTATGCCCAGTGTTCAAAAAATAGATATTGACGCCCGAATGTTGCCAACAGGCACGTTTTCAAAATTTGAGAATTTTAAATCGTGGCAAACTATTGGTGATACTGTTTTAGATAACGGTTTTCTCATTAAACAGACGGACGAGAAGATTGCGCAAATTTGCATAAAGACAAATACAGCTGAATTAAAATTTTGGCAAGAAATCGGACCGGCTAAATGGAATTACACGCAAATATTTACGCCTCCACATCGAAATAGTATTGCAATAGAACCGATGACATGTAACATTGACGCATTTAATAATAAAGATGGTTTGTTACTTTTAACACCCAAAGCCGTGCTTGACGGAAAATTTGGCGTGCGTTTTGAACGGATAGGAAGTTGAGAATTAATAAATAACATTGAAATAACAAAAAAATAGACGGTGCGTTATTCTAATGAATGCCCTGACACTAATAAAAATGTATTTTTGTTCTTAACTTGAACAATATGAAAAAAGGGCAAGTTAATTTGTTGGTTGTTGTAATACTCGCTTCAATGAGTGCATGCCAAGGTGATACCGAGCGTATTAAGGGCTTTGAAGTACACGGTATTGATCTTTCGCACCATCAACAAACGGTTAATTGGGACACGGTTGCGGCACAGCAAATTACTTTTGCTTTTGTCAAAGCCACAGAAGGAAGAAACAATATTGATACAGCTTTTTGCAAACATTGGATAGAAATGCGAAGAACGGGGATTGTTCGGGGTGCTTATCATTTTTTTCATCCTTCTGCCGATCCGAACGCGCAAGCTCAAAACTATTTAAATAATGTTGATTTAGATTATGGCGATTTACCACCCGTTATTGATGTTGAAGATGATGAAGATTTACCGCGCGAGCAAGTTGTAGAATCTATTCGTTTGTGGTTAGCTGCCGTATCTTTGCGTTACGATACAAAGCCTATAATTTACACAAACTATAAATTTTACAATAAATATGTTGTCGGCGAGTTCGATGCTTTTCCGATTTGGATTGCAAAGTATGGTAACGAAGCGCCACGTTTAGGTTCAGCGCAATGGGTATTTTGGCAATATGGGAATCGTGGAAAAATTAGAGGCATCGAAGGTAATGTAGATTTCAATGTTTTCAGAAGTTCGCGCGATGACTTATTTAAATTATGTATGTCAGGTTCACGATTGAGTAGTCTTTTAATAAATAAATAACAACTATCAACTTATATTTTCTATGCAAAATTACATCTCAACAAAAACATCACTGCTAATTTTAGCTTTAGCTTTTTCATTTACATTAGCAAAAGCGCAAGAAAAACATTCAGGTATTGAGTTTTTTCACGGCACATTTGCTGAAGCTAAAGCATTGGCTGCTAAAGAAAATAAAATGATTTTCATGGATGCTTATGCGGAATGGTGCGGACCTTGCAAACGCATGGCGGCAACTGTTTTTACGGAAGAGAAAGTCGGGCAATTCATGAACGATAATTTTATTAACGTGAAAATGGATATGGAAAAAGGTGAAGGACCGACGCTTTCAAATACTTTCGATGTTTCTGCCTATCCAACACTATTGTTCATTGATGATAAAGGTAAACTTATACAAAAAGAAGTTGGTGCATATCCTGCCGAGCAATTTATTAAAGCGGCACAAACAGCTTTAAGTAAAATAGATAATACTTCGGCTTTAGATAAAATGTTTAAAGATGGCTCGCGCGATGGCGATTTTTTAGTAAAATACGTTAAAGCGTTGAATAGAAGCAGCAAGCCGTCACAAAAAATTGTAAACGATTATTTAATCACGGCTGATTTTAAAAAAGAAGCTACGCTCCGATTAATTTTTGAAGGCACGGTGCAATCCGACTCTAAAGTTTTTGATTATCTGATTCAAAATCGCACGCCGATTACAGTGCTTTACGGCGAAAGATCGGTTCAACAAAAAATTGAAACTGCCATAAAAAAAACGGCTGATAATGCCACTGAATTTAAAACACCCGAACTTTTGAGCGAAGCTAAATCTAAAATGAAAAAATATTCACCCCAAACAAACGAGGCAACGTATATCGAATGGGACATGACATATTTTAAATCTACGAAAGATACGAAAAACTATATTAAAGCGTGCGACGAATATGGGCGTAAGGAAGTTAAAGTTGATGCACGCAAATCATTCGGTTTAGCCAAAAAAATGGTAGAATCTTTTCCGAATGATACTACCGTACTGATTGAATCAGAAAAATATTTTAAACGCGCAGCCGAAACAGGCGGCATGAGTGAATATTATTTTTGGTATGCTAATACGCTTTTGCACAATTCTAAGAAAGATCAAGCATTGAAAATGGCAGAAACAGGTTTAAAAATTGCGCAAGATTCGCAGCCTAATTATGTTAGGGCAATCGAAGATTTGATTCGCAAAATCAAAGAAGGATAATTTAAAAATCTGCCATTACAGTCGTAATTTCTGTACCGAAGGGATGCCATAAAGTTTGCAAACCTGCTAATTTTGCACCTTCGATATTGTCTTTATTATCATCAATAAAAAGCGATTCCGAAGGAATAAGATTCGCGTCTTTCATCACAAAATTATAAATGTCAACGTGCGGTTTTCTCAAATTTATTTCGTGCGAATAATAAACTTTCTCGAAATATTTTTTCTCAAAATCGTGTATGTTGTGCACCTCGCGCAAATATCCGCGAATCCAATCAATGTGTGTTGTATTGGTATTGCTCAATAAAAAAACGCGGTATTTTTTTTCTAAACGCTCCAACATGTGCAATCTTTCTAACGGAATTTGTAAAAGCATCGCGTTCCAAGCGTCTTTTATCTGTCGCAGAGTTAATGGCGTTAATGCTGCCTTGCGCAAAGTTTTGAAAAAAGTTTCCTCGTTTATTCTTCCCGTTTCAAAATCGTTAAAAATATCTTTTTCGCCGACAATTTCTTTCAAGTTTTTTTTGTAATCCTCACCTAAAACATGATCTAAACTGAGTTCTGTGCGCGGTATATCTAAATCAATGATGACGTTACCTAAATCGAAAATTAAATTATTTACCTTGTTGGACATATTCTATGAATTAACCCATTTTATTTTTTACACGCAAACTTAGTAAGTTTCGCTCAAAGTGTAATTACTTTTGAACTTTCAATGTGTTTAAACCGTTCAATTTATACAAAATAAGTTTTAGTAATGATGGATATAAAGCAAAATATACTTGAAACGATTGGCAACACACCTATGGTGCGGATTAATAAAATTACTGCATCGTTGCCGTGTTTGGTATTGGGTAAAGTAGAAACATTTAATCCTGGCAATAGTATTAAAGACAGAATGGCGGTAAAAATGTTGGAAGACGCTGAAAAAGCAGGACGCATTAAACCTGGGGGAACGATTATAGAGTGTACTTCCGGAAATACAGGAATGGGTTTGGCTTTAGCCGCGGTTGTAAAAGGTTACAGATGTATTTTTGCGACGACAGAAAAACAATCGAAAGAAAAAATAGACATTTTACGCGCACTCGGCGCAGAGGTAATCGTTTGCCCAACAAATGTTGATCCGAGTGATCCGAGATCATATTATAAAATTGCGGAGCGATTGAGTCGCGAAATTCCAAATTCTTGTTGGATGAATCAATACGATAATTTGAGCAATCGCGTAGCGCATTACGAAAGCACTGGGCCCGAAATTTGGAAACAAACTGATGGACGTATCACGCATTTGGTGGTTGGTGTTGGAACAGGCGGAACAATTTCGGGTGTGGCAAAATACTTGAAAGAACAAAACCCAAACATAAAAATTTGGGGAATAGATACGTATGGTTCTGTTTTTAAAAAATATAAAGAGACGGGAATTTTCGATACAAACGAAATTTATCCATACATCACCGAAGGCATTGGCGAAGATATTTTACCCAAAAATGTTGACTTCGATCTCATTGATGCGTTTGAAAAAGTTACCGACAAAGATGGCGCAATCATGACACGCCGCATTGCGCGCGAAGAAGGAATACTTGTAGGATATTCAGGGGGATCCGCTATCGCGGGATTGATGCAACTTTCCCACAATTTCACAAAAGATGACGTCGTGGTAGTCATTTTTCATGATCACGGGACGCGGTACGTTGGTAAAATATTTAACGACGATTGGATGCGCGAGCGCGGTTTCTTGGAAGATGAACTTCAAGTAAAAGATATTCTTTCTAAAAGAAAGGATAAAACATTTTACTCTGTTGATACATCACATACTGTGCGCGAGGCTTTTGCTTTGATGAAAAAGCACGACATCTCGCAATTACCTGTTCTGAAAGATAAAAAAATTGTCGGATCAGTTCACGAAAATTTGGTTTTGAGTTATTTATTAGAAAACCCTTTGCACAACGCCGAACGCAAAATTGAAGAAATTATGGAAGCGCCGTTCCCGAACGTTCCGAACGATTTACCTGTTAAACAACTCAATAAGTACATCAGTCGAAAAATTCCTGCGGTAATAACTACCGATAACTCGGGTTCGATGTATATTCTGACACAGTACGATATTATACAATCCATTTAAAAAGCCGTGAGCTATGAGCCGCTAAATAAAAGAGGCTCATTTCTCAAAGCTCAAAGCTCATTTATGAAAATTGCACTCGCACAACTCAATTACCATATCGGAAATTTTGAACTGAACGTTCAAAAAATAATTAAAACTGTTGAAGAAGCAAAAACTTCTAACGCAGATATTGTCGTCTTCGCCGAGCTCGCTGTGTGCGGTTATCCTGCGCGCGATTTTTTAGAATTTGACGATTTCTTAAAGCAATGCGAAAAAGCAATTAATGATATTGCCGCTCATGCACACGATATTGCTATCATTGTTGGTGCGCCCACTCGGAATCCGCGCATTGAAGGTAAAGATTTATTTAACTCTGCGTATTTTTTAGCAAATGGTAAAGTGCAGCAAGTGCAACACAAAACGTTACTGCCGACTTACGATATTTTTGATGAGTACCGCTATTTTGAACCTGCGACAGAATGGAAAGTGATTGAGTATAAAAATACGCGTATCGCTTTGGTGGTTTGCGAAGATATGTGGAATGTTGGTAACGATAATCCGCTTTATACAGTTTGCCCATTGGATGAAATGATGTCACAAAAACCAGAAGTGATTATTAATATTTCAGCATCGCCTTTTGCGTACGATCATGCTGCCGAGAGATTAGCTGTTATGCGCAACAACACTGACCGTTATAAATTGCCTTTGTTTTACGTCAATCACGTGGGTGCGCAAACTGATATTATTTTTGATGGCGCTTCGCTCGTGATTTCACCAAATTCTGAATTATACGATGAACTACCCTATTTTGTAGAATCTGTAAGAGTGTACGATGTAGCAGATGTTATTCGCGGTAGAGGTAGAGACGTTGCATGCAACGTCTCTACGAATTACGAACAACCTAAAAATAAAACCGCGCTCATTCACGATGCGCTCATTCTCGGTCTGCGTGATTATTTCGCCAAAATGAATTTAAAAACAGCTATACTCGGACTTTCTGGCGGTATAGATTCAGCCGTGGTTGTGGCTTTAGCAGCAGAAGCGCTCGGCGCTCAAAATGTGCGCGTTGTTTTATTACCGTCGCAATTTTCATCCGATCATTCTATAAATGATGCGCGTGCGCTCGCCAAAAATTTAAACGTTCAATACGACATTGTACCGATTGAATCTATGTTTAAAAGTTATGAGACAGCACTCTCACCACATTTTCTGGGCACACAATTTAATATAACTGAAGAAAACTTACAAGCGCGCATTCGCGGCACAATCCTAATGGCGTTTTCAAATAAATTTGGAAATATTTTACTCAACACGTCAAACAAATCAGAAATGGCGGTTGGTTACGGTACGCTTTATGGCGATATGTGCGGCGGCATTTCTGTTTTAGGTGATGTTTATAAAACAGAAGTTTATGAATTAGCGCGTTACTTCAATCGCAATGGTGAAGTTATTCCCAAAAGCTCGATAGAAAAGCCACCTTCTGCGGAACTTCGCCCGAACCAAAAAGATTCGGACAGTTTACCCGATTACGATATTTTAGACAAACTGTTATATCAATACATCGAACGCCGTCAAGGTCCGAACGAAATTATCGCGATGGGTTTTGATGCTGCACTCGTGCACCGCGTTTTGCGTTTGGTAAATATCAATGAATTTAAACGCAAACAAACCGCACCAGTATTACGCGTCTCACCTAAAGCATTTGGTGATGGACGCAGATTACCAATTGTAGCGAAGTATTTATCCTAAGCTATTCCACTAAAATATTTTCGTCCATCTTTTTCAAAAATTCCTTTAAACTATATCCAATTTATTTAATGCCCAGTTCAAGAAGCTAAATAAATAGCACTCAATTAGCTTAAAATTGCGTTCGCTTATAAATTTTCAAAGATCATTTATATTTATGAAATCAACGGTAACAACACCGCAAGCTTACTTAGAAAGTTTAGCAGAAGATAGAAAAAATTTTGTCGGTGCTATCCGCGATGTACTTCTAAAAAACTTACCCGAAGGATTTGAAGAAATTATGGCGTATGGAATGCTCGGTTATGTTGTACCACATTCAATTTATCCGAAAGGTTATCACGTCAATCCAAAATTACCATTGGGTTTTATAAATTTGGGATCCCAAAAAAATAATGTTACGCTTCATCACTTGGGTTTATATCAAGGAGAATTATTACCGTGGCTTCAAGAAAATTGGGCGTTGCACTCAAAGAAAAAATTGGATATGGGTAAGGGATGTGTTCATTTCAAAAAATTAGAAGACGTGCCGCTCGAACTTATTGGTGAATTGGCAACTAAACTCACAGCGCAAAAATGGGTTTAGCTCTATGAAAAGTTTTTAGAAGACAGTTCCCAAAAATAAATTAGCGAATATTCGCTAAAAATTCTAATATCCATTTTACTTTTCCAAAACACTTCTACTAAATTTACGTTTATTAGAAATCAATAGATAAGTTTCCGAGATTTATGAAAATATTAGTTTGCATTAGCCGCACACCAGATACAACGGCTAAAATTTCTTTTGCCAACAACAGCACAACTTTTCAAGGCGATGGCGTTACGTTTATAATGAATCCGTTTGATGAATGGTATGCTTTGGTGCGCGCTGTTGAATTAGCGAAAGCCACTGCTGGCACTGTTACACTTATAACTGTTGGCGGCGTTGAGACAGAACCCATTTTACGCAAAGGGTTTTCCTTAGAAGCCAACGACGGTATTCGAATAGATGCACAACCTTCAAGTTCACTTTTCACTGCTTTCCAAATTGCGGAGCAAGCTACAGCGGGTAATTACGATATCGTTTTCACTGGAAAAGAAACGATTGATCATAATGGATCGGAAGTCGGCGCAATGATTGCCGAGTATATGAATCTGCCATTTATTTCTTATGCGACAAAGCTCGACATAGTTGGTAACGTTGCGACAATAAATAGAGAAATTGAAGGCGGTTATGAAGTGATTGAAGTGCAAACACCATTTGTTATCAGCGCAGCGAAAGGCATGGCGGAACAAAAAATTCCTACGATGCCGAATATTGTAAAATCAAAATCGAAACCAATTGTTGTTGTTGCACCGAAAGATGTTGCTGACACAATGCACGTCGTAAAGTTTGAACTTCCTACGGCTAAAGCAGGAATAAAATATGTTTCGGCGGATAATATGGATGAACTCGTGCGATTATTACACGAAGAAGCAAAAGTCATTTAGTTGACAGTTGTTCGTTTACAAATTAACTAAATCCGAACAACTATCAACAATCAACTATCAACTCATAAATTATGGCAGTTTTAGTTTTTGCCGAAAGTGCAAAAGGACATTTTAAAAAAGCCGCTTTTGAAGCCGTTACTTACGCTAAAAAAGTTGCTGATATGCTCGCAACAGAGTGCGTTGCGTTAACGATTGGGAAAACCGAAAATCCCGAAGTTTTAGGCGAATATGGCGCTGCCAAAATTTATAATATTCCGAGCCACGATGATTTTGATTCGCAAGTTTATACGTTGGGTATTGTTTCTATCTCCAATTTTGCAAATGCAGATGTTGTAGTACTCAGTCACACAGCAAATGGAAAATCAATTGCAGGTCGTTTAGCTGTTCGCTTAAATGCCGCTTTGGTTTCTGGTGCAAATAGTTTGCCGAGCAACAACGGAAGTTTTAACGTTAAAAAATCTGTTTATTCTGGTAAAGCGTTTGCCGAATATGCTTTGACTTCAACCAAAAAAGTAATTTCCGTTATGGGGAATGCTATTCCCCCTGAAAAAACAGGCGTTGCTGTCGCAGTTCAGGTGGTTAATATTGAATTGCCTGCTCCAAAAACTATTATTAAATCGGTAAATACCGTTCAAGGAATTGTACCATTGCCTGAAGCGGAATTAGTTGTTTCGGCAGGTCGTGGCATGAAAGGACCTGAAAACTGGGGAATTATAGAAGATTTAGCGCACGCTTTGAATGCAACAACGGCGTGTAGTCGCCCTGTTGCCGATTCACATTGGCGACCTCACCATGAGCACGTAGGTCAAACAGGCGTTGCTATTCATCCGAATTTATATATTGCCGTTGGTATCAGCGGTGCTATTCAGCATTTAGCAGGTGTAAATAGTAGCAAAACAATTGTCGTTATCAACAGCGATCCAGAAGCACCTTTCTTTAAAGCTGCTGACTACGGTGTCGTAGGAAATTTATTCGAGATTGTTCCTAAGTTGACTGAGGCGGTTAAGAAATTAAAATCGGCATAGTTAAATTTTCATCTGAAAAGATATTAAATTTTGCGTAAAATAAAAAAAGGTGTTGAATTAAACTTCAACACCTTTTTTTTTGCAATTTTTATATTATTATCGCGTCAACTAATAAAATTAAAAGATTAGGACTTTCCTGTAAAAATCAAATTAGGTTTAATTATGTGTGAATCTTTGTTCCTTTATGAACTTTGTGCT
>JAYVVO010000229.1:0-13850 GCA_043786955.1 Saprospiraceae bacterium | reverse complement strand
CAATTTTCCAAGTTGCCATCAACAACGGAAAATTCCAAGGAATAATTTGTGCTACAACGCCGAGTGGTTCGTGCAAACAAATACTCACCGTGTTTTCGTCGTGCTCAGAAATACTGCCTTCTTCAGCGCGAATAACGCCAGCAAAATAACGGAAGTGATCAACAACTAAAGGTAAATCGGCGTGCGTTGATTCGCGAATAGCTTTGCCATTATCAATTGTTTCAACCATTGCCAAATATGGTAAATTCGCTTCCACAATGTCAGCAATTTTGTTCAGAAGTTTACTGCGCAATGCTGCCGAACTTTTACTCCACGTTTTAAAAGCTTCGTGTGCTGCGTCAAGCGCTAATTCAACGTCGGCTTTGCGCGAACGCGCCGCTTTAGTAAACACTTTGCCGTCAATCGGCGAAATATTATCGAAGTATTCGCCGCCAACGGGTGCAACAAATTTTCCACCGATAAAATTATCGTAGTGCGATTTTATACCCAACTCTTCATAAATAGATTTTTTTGCAGGCGCAGTGCTTACACTGTGCGCAGGAGAAGTTAAAACCTCAGCCGTTGCTGATTCTTCAAATAGGTTATCCATAATTAATAGTTTAAAATAATTTTATAGCAAAATTATTATCATTAATATTGTCAGGATAGCACAATTCAATCACAGTATAGCACTAAATTTTCAAAATTAAATTCTATTTTAAAATTTAAATTTTTTATACTTAATCTTCTGTCTTTAAAATAAATGAATATTTTTTCTTTTAATAAATTTGATTTTTTGAGTTGACAAAAATACGCAAATTAATTTTCTCAAATGTGCATCCAATTAAATTTACCACCTTTTAGAAAATAGAAAAAAACGCCAACAACGATAGGTGCTGCGAGCGAAGCAAACATAAAATAAAAATAGCGTTTACCGACGCGCGATTTCTCGATCCCTTCTGATGCTAATGAAATTACAAGCGTAACGAAAATAATCAGGATGACAAAAAGCGAGAGTAATGTGGCGAACCAATCGTTCCATAACCAAACTAAAATAAAAACAATAAGCTCGATAAAAAAGAGTTCGGCAATCGTTAAAGTGCGTTTCATGCGGCGTAATTTACTCAAATGTATGTTTTGAAACAAAGAACTAAAAATTTGTAGCACAAATTATTTTATTTCTCTTAATTTCACCACCAAAAAAATATGGACTCAAATGATAAAATATTGATTACTTTTGATGGCATAGAATTATATACGCACAACTGGTCTGTAGAAAATCCGCGCGCTGTTGTTTTAATGATACACGGTTTTGGTGAACACATTCGCCGCTACGATCACGTTTCTGCATTTTTAAACGCAAATAATATTGCAGTGGTTGGTTTGGATACGCGTGGACATGGCAAAAGTACGGGTCAGCGCGGACACGCACCGAATTACGACGCGTTCATGCGCGATATCGAACAGTTTACAACTTACGGCAAGAGTATTTATCCGAATGTGCCTTCTATAATTTACGGACATTCGATGGGCGGAAATTTGGTTTTGAATTTTATAACACGCTACCAAGGTGCTTTCAAAGCTGCAGTTGTAACGAGCCCTTGGATTCAAACTTCGGCGCCAATTTCGAAGGTGACTATTTTTGTAAATAGGATTGTAAGCAAAATTTTTCCTAAAATTAGCGTGGACACAAAATTAAATCCAGATTTTATTTCTACGGATAAAGAAGTCGTAAAAAAATATGTGAACGACCCATTGGTGCAAGGGAAAATGAGTGCAGCTGCAGGCATTGGTGTAATTGATGCCGCTAACTTTTTAGATACATTCAACGGCACTATTGCAATGCCACTCCTTATAATTCATGGAACCGAAGATAAATTGATTTCGTACGATGCAGCTAAAGCATTTGCTGCGCGCGTGAAAGGCGATGTCACGTTTAAATCATTTGAAGGAATGTATCACGAAACGCACAATGAGCCACACAAGTTAGAAGTGTTTTATTTTTTATTGGGTTGGATAAATTCAAAACTCTGAGTTTTAAAAATGATTGAAGCACAAAATTTACAGAAAAAATACGGCACGCTCAACGTCGTAAATGGTATAAATCTTTCTGTTCAGCGCGGTGAGTTCGTAACGATTGTCGGTAAATCGGGCGCAGGAAAATCAACTCTGTTGCACATTCTCGGCACTTTAGATAATCCCGATTCGGGGACTTTGCGCATTGCTGATACCGATGTTCAAAAATTTAAAGGCAACGCTTTAGCCGATTTTAGGAATAAAAATATTGGATTCATTTTTCAGTTTCACCATTTATTGCCTGAATTTACGGCTTTAGAAAACGTGATGATGCCAGCGCAAATTGCTAAAATACCCGAAAGTCAGGCGCGCAAACGCGCGATGGAATTACTCGATTTACTATCATTGACGGAACGCGCTACGCACAAACCGAATCAAATGAGTGGTGGCGAGCAGCAACGCGTGGCGGTTGCGCGCGCAATTATGAACGCACCCGCAGTTGTTTTTGCCGATGAACCATCGGGTAATTTAGATTCTGCTCTCTCGAATGAATTACACAATTATCTGTTTAAACTGCGCAAAGAGTTGAACCAAACTTTCGTCATCGTTACGCATAATCAAGAACTCGCTAACATGAGTGATCGGCGTTTAACCATGCGCGACGGAAAAATTTTTGAAATGGAGTGAAATATAAAAACAATTTAAAAGCTTTAAAATTACGTTCATCGGAATCTGTGTTTATTTAGTCGAAATAAATAGATGCAAGCACCTGAAAGTATCGTAACTTTATAGAAATTTACAAAAAATTTATTATGCTTTTCATTATTCTGGGTTTAATCGGCTACTTGGCTTCTTATTTTTTACCCACCAATCCAAATTTTAGTTCTACGCGCTTCGCACCTACTGTACGCGTATTCAGTATTGGATTGCTGGCATTAGGTGTTTTTTCATCGTGCATTCGCCAAATTGATGCGGGCGAAGTGGGCGTTCAAAAACTTTTTGGGGACGTTAAAGAAGGTTATTTAGAATCGGGTTTACACGTTGTCAATCCGTTAGTAGAATTAGTGAAGTTGAATACCCGAACACAAAACTACACGATGTCTGCTATTTCGAGCGAAGGTAAGGTGCGCGGCGATGATGCTATTCGCGTTTTGAGTACAGATGGTTTAGAATTAATTATTGACTTAACGGTATTGTATCATTTAGAAAAAGCTCAAACGCCAAAAATTGTGCGCGAGATTGGACCGAACATTGAAGAAGTTATTGTTCGACCGATTTCGAGAACAAAAATTCGCGATAACGCGGTTAATTTCACGGCTATCGAATTATATTCTACGCGTCGTAGCGAGTTTCAAGCAAAAATTTATCACGATATTGATTCACTCTTCAATGCACGTGGCGTCCAACTCGAGCAAATTTTAGTGCGCAATATCACGTTGCCTGAATCTGTAAAATTGGCGATTGAATCAAAAATTAATGCGGAGCAAGACGCGCAAAAAATGCAATACGTTTTGCAAAAAGAAAAACAAGAAGCAGATCGTAAACGTGTTGAAGCACAAGGTATTGCCGATTACCAGAAAATACTTTCAACGGGTTTGAGCGATAAACTTTTGCAGTACGAAGCGATTAAAGCGCAAAAAGAAGTAGCACTTTCGCCAAATAGCAAAGTAATAATTATGAACGGTAAAAGTTCACCGCAGATGTTGCTTTCAAATTAAGAAGTTTGTTTATCATTTTGTAACTACTTGGACTGAATATTTTTCTGAGAAAAAACAAATTCTAATAATTCAAATCTAACAGGTTTTTAAAACCTGTTAGATTAATTACATCTACAATCCTCCTTTCAACACGCGCCAAATATTTTCGACAACAATTTTATTGCCTTCTATATTCGGGTGAATACCATCTGCTTGATTGAGCGTCGAGATGCCACCGACATTATCGAGAATAAAAGGAATGAGTGTAATATTATTTTTTTCTGCGAGCGAAGGATAAACACCGTGAAAAGCGGTGTCGTAATCTTTTCCCATATTACGCGGTGCTTCCATGCCAGCCAAAATTATTTTAGCCGAAGTATTTTTAGCGCGCACTTTATCTATAATAGTTTGCAAGTTTTTTTCGCTGCTCGTTGGATCAATGCCACGCAGCGCATCGTTTCCACCGAGTTCGAGAATAAAAATATCGAACGGTTGTTGCGCAATTATCCAATCAACACGCGATGAACCACCAGCTGTTGTTTCACCACTTAATCCAGCGTTGATACAATGGTAATTTTGTTTCATCGAGTCTAAGCGTCGTTGTGTGAGTGCTACAAAACCTGTATTAATATCGTCAAGTCCATAACCTGCAGTAAGGCTGTTGCCGAAAAAAATAATATTTTTTGTGTTTGAAAAGGATAAAGTTGTGGCAACTGTTTGAGGTATATCGGCGCTAACTTTAGTGGTATTGTTTGAATCGTTGCAAAATGCAAATGTTGTTATAAATAATGCAGCGCAAACGTAATTTGCTAAAACAGATATTGAATAGCTTTTCATTTCATTTATAATTTTTACCATTTTTTCAAAACTATTGTAATGCGCGCGTCTGACTTTTTTACATCAACCATCGCTTCTTGAAATGTTGGCTTACGCCATTTTACTTTCGGATTATTGGATACACCATACGCCTCGGTTGGTATGCCGAGATAATTTACATCCATGTGGTGATCGTCGTTCACATCGTGATAGCACCCTGCGGCATAAACACCAACAGGTAAATCAAATTCAAAATTGACTTCGCTGCTGTTGCCCACGGGAATTGCTTGGGTGTATTTGTAAACTTTTTTCTTCACTAAAAAACTTTCAGGTGTATCGTAAATTACTAAACGAACGGATCCGCCTGGCTCCTTAATATTATTTACTTTGACGTAGAGTTTGTGTGTTGCAGACTGAGCATTCATTTGAAAAGAAAAACAGAAAATCACACAAACTATCATCAGTTTCTGCACAATACCTATGTAATTCAATCGTCCTCCAAAAATTTTAAAATCGATCATTGAGGTTTAGTTCTATCCGTTGTTTTAAGGTTTCAATGCGACGGTACAATCTATCGAAAAACCATTTTCGATTTTTTTCGCCGTGTAAGCTAATCTGAGTGCTTTTAGCAATAACGTCATTAAACCATTTTTGCGTATAATTAAACAGGCGTAAATCGGATGATTTTAAAAAATTAGGATTACCAAACGTAGAATAGACGCTTTTAAAATGCGGGGAATCAACAAGAATCGTATTATTGGTATAAATAATCTCGTTATGATACAACGTAAAATTGTTACCACCATTATTAATTTTGGCGGAACTATCTACTTTACTGCCTTGCTGTGCCATAAGTTCTAAATTGCGCGTCAAACTCACAAGTCTATCACAAAGATGAACTGCATCTGCGCGGTTCTTAAAAGAGTTGGTTTGAAAATGATATTCGATCTGGTTGAGAGTATTGTCAACTATATTGAGCGACCACATTTCTGTACTCGATTGCATTCTATACAGTCGCCAAACTTCTTTCGCTTTTTCTAAAACGCTGGGCGAAATTAAATTAAAATGAAAATCCGCCTTTTGCAGATAATCAAAATTCCAGATAGAACGACCCCAAACATAGAGTTTAAACGAAAACAATTCGGGTTCAGCAATGTAATAAAAAATAGGAATTTCGGAAGAGGCGTAATAAATCATTACATCGGGTATTGATCCTAACGCGCGCACATCGCCGTGTATGTCGTCGAGATAATCATCAAAAGTTTTTATGGTCTTTACAAAAGGATTGAATTGAAATGAGATATGATCGGTTTCATTGAAAATATGCGAATCAACGGAAATTTTAAATTTGTTGGCAATTAAACCAATTTCTTTAGGTGTTAAATCCGAATCGCCTCTAACACGCCGATAAACTGCATCACTACCAACACCGAGTAAATCGGAGAGCGCTGAAATTGCATCTGATTTTTTTGGATACTTTCCGAGTACCGTATCAAATAAATAATTCTGTAAGTTCTGGTCACCGTTCATACTTTCCCAATTTCAATCACTTCTTGTTCAATTACTTTTTAACGCTTTCTTGGGAACTTTAGTCAAAAGTAATTCTAATTTTTTTCATTTTTCATCTTTTCATTAATAGTCAATAAAAAAAAATGTGTGGCAATCGAATTACGTCAATAATGAAGTATTAGCGGTGCGCATCTTTGTACTATAGAAAGCAACAATAAAAACTTCAATTTTATAGCAGCAAGGCAATATATTTTGTTAACTCCAAATTTTTTTACCCTTATACTTTTAGCCAGAAATCAATCGTTCAATTTTTATTTGTTAACCTTACATTTTTTAGCCAGAAACCAATCGCTCAATTTTTATTTGTTAACCTTACACTTTTTACTTTGTTAGCCCTTTACATCAATCTCAATTTTTACCACAAAACCAGATGTTTTGGGTTCAACTGAAGTGACTACTATTGTTTGAAACCGCAGCCAGAGTTTATACTCTGGCTTTTTTATTTTAAAAAAAAAGAGACGCGATTAATGCGTCTCTCCAAAGCCTCGCAGGCTTTTATTTTGTTCGTTTTATTTTTAAAAACTTTTAAAAACAACACTCGTGTTGTGTCCTCCAAAACCAAAACCATTGCTCATTACAATATTCAATTTGCGTTGTTGCGCTTCATTGAGCGTTAAGTTTAAACGCGCATCAATATTCGGATCTGCTTCGGAATGATTAATTGTAGGTGGAACGTATTTATTTTTCATTCCCAAAATACACGCCACTGCTTCAATTGCACCAGCTGCACCGAGTAAATGCCCCGTCATGGATTTTGTTGAACTGATATTGATGTCATATACTGCATCGCCAAAAAACTTTAGCAACGCATTTATTTCAGAAATATCGCCAAGTGGTGTTGATGTACCGTGTGTATTGATATAGTCAATTTCATTCGGATTGACGTGTGCATCGCGCAATGCGGATTTCATGCATGAAATTACACCAATTCCATCAGGATGTGGCGCCGTCATGTGATACGCATCAGAACTCATACCGCCGCCGATAACTTCGCAAAGGATGTTCGCACCACGTTTTTTAGCGTGATTCAATTCTTCTAAAATTAAAACTCCTGCACCTTCACCGAGCACAAAACCGTCGCGTGTTTTATCATAAGGTCGCGAAGCAGTTTTTGGTGTATCGTTGCGCGTACTCATGGCGTGCATCGCTGTAAATCCGCCGACGCCTGTTGCGCAAATTGTTGCTTCTGCGCCACCGCTGATAATTATATCGGCTTTACCGAGACGAATATAATCGAGCGCATTAATAATGGCATGATTCGATGTAGCACACGCCGAAACAGGTGCATAATTTAATCCGCGAAAACCGTATTTAATTGCTAACAAACCTGCTGATATGTTGGCAATCATTTTTGGAATAAGAAACGGATTATATCGCGGTGTACCGTTGCCGCGCGCAAATTCTGAAATTTCTTGTTCAAGCGTTATCAAACCACCGATGCCTGAACCATAAATAATACCTGCGCGATCTAAATCAATTTTTTCAACGTCTAAACCGCTCATCACCATTGCTTCATGCGCAGCAACTAAAGCAAACTGCGTGTATTTATCTAATCGGCGAATTTCTTTTTTGTCAATAACACTTTCAGGCGCAAAATTTTTAATTTCGCAGGCAAATTGCGCCTTAAAAAGCGATGCATCAAATTGCGTGATAGTCGCGGCACCGCTCACACCGTTTTGTAAACCGTGATTATATGCTTCTACGTTATTTCCAATTGGGGTAAGAACGCCCATTCCTGTTACTACAACGCGTTTCATGTGCAAATATAAATCGTTTTGAACGACGAATGTCTTTCAAAACGAAGAGTTTAGAAAATGGTTAATTTTAAGACATAATAAAAAGGAATTCAGTATATTGGAAAATAAATAGTATTAATATTTTTCAATCCAAACCTGTTGTGTTTTAAAAACCTAACAGCCTAATGATACTATCACTTATTCCTTATTCCCGATTCCTTTTTAATTATTTCATAAAACAAAAAACCACAAATGGAACACGTAGCGCATTTGTGGTTTTATTGGTTTGTCCGAATTAAGCGTGCGCTGAGTGAGCTTCCAAGTAAGCAATTGCTTCGCCTACGGTTGTAATCTTTTCAGCTTGGTCATCGGGAATAGAAATATTAAATTCTTTCTCGAATTCCATAATTAGCTCTACGGTGTCTAATGAGTCGGCACCTAAATCTTTGGTGAACGATACTTTAGGCGTAATGTCGCTTTCGTCAACGTTTAATTTGTCAACAATGATTTTAGTAACGCGCTCTGCAATACTTGATGCCATATTGAATTTCTTCTAATGTTGCGTAAAAAAAGTTAAATAAAAAACAATTTGAAATGAACTTACAAAAACTTCGAGAATATCAAATCAATAAACCTACATTTACAGAAAGATATGCACGTTTTTGAAATAGTTTAGTGCTGAATATAGCATAATTCTTATTTCATATCGCAAAAGTAATATGAGAAGCGACGCAAACAAAAAAGTTTATTGATTTTAAAAAAAATATACGCCATTGAAGCATTTTTTTTTAATTATTGTAGCGCAATGGCAGTCAAACGAACATAAGTTTAGAAATTTATGTTTTAAACATGACGAAGTGTTGACTTAATTTGCAAAAAATTATTTTTTCAGTCATCTTCTAAAATTATTTTGAAAGATTTTTAACAAACGAAGTACAAAATTTTAATGCCAGAAGGAATCGTAACTAAATCAACAGGAAGTTGGTACACCGTTAAACCCCATTCGGAATCGGATGAAGCAACGCAGTGTCGTATAATTGGTAAATTGCGTTTAGACGATCTACCATTTACAAATCCAATTGCGGTGGGTGATCGCGTTGTATTTGAACCTGATTCGGATGGTGTGGGTGCAATCAGCGAAATTGTGCCGCGCATAAATTACGTCGCGCGACAATCTGCTCAAAAAAAACACGAGATTCATGTAGTGGCGGCTAATATTGATCAAGCGTGTTTATTTGTAACTATCATCGAACCCGATTTAAAACAAGGTTTTATAGATCGTTTTTTATTAAGCACTGAACCGTTTAACATACCAACAATTATCTGTTTTAATAAATCGGACATTTACACACCTAAAGCATTTGAACTGTATGAAGTGATGTATAAACTTTACACCGATATTGGTTACACCGTTTTTTTAACATCTAACAAAAATTCGGGATCGCTGGCGCTTTTGCGAGAAGCGTTTAAAGATAAAATTACACTCATTTCTGGTCAATCGGGTGTCGGTAAATCGTCCGTCGTGAATGCTATCGAATCTCATTTGGATTTGCGCACGGGTGGACTTTCGGGTTATTCCGGCAAAGGGCAACACACAACCACTTTTGCTGAAATGCACCGATTGAGTTTTGGCGGTTCAATTATTGATACACCTGGTTTAAAAACTTTTACGTTTAATAATTTAGAACCTTTAGATGTTGTTCATAATTTTAGGGAGTTTTTCGCACTTTCAACACAGTGCAGATTTGGCAGCAATTGCACGCATCGCGAAGAACCTAATTGCGCCGTTTTGAAAGCGTTAGAACTTGGCACTGTGAGCCCGCTGCGGTATCAAAATTACATAAAAATTTTAGCCGAAGTAGAAGAACAAAATAAATGGGAAAGACATAAGTAGATGTTAGCTGTGAGCTGTGAGCTTTGAGCTGCAAATCGCGAGCAGGGCTCACAGCTAACAGCTCACAGCTCACAGCTAAGTTAGCGTTATGTTAAACATAAACACATTTTAAAACTACAAACTAAAAAAAGCGTTATCAGTCAATAATATTAAATTTTCAAAGCCATGTTTAATAATAAGAAAATTGTTTTAAGTCTCTTGGCATCGGCGATACTTTTCAATGCACTAAGTTTTGCGCAAACGCCAGCCAACGATAGCACTGCGGTTGTGCCTGCGCCAATGTCGTCGGGTGTTTCTCGGATGAACTCAAAAGTAAGTTGGAGCCAAGAATATACTGAACCTACCAATTCTGAAATCCAAAAAATTATTGGCACTGATGGTGGTGGATTTTATGCTCTGCGTCAACGCAAAGGAGGTTTTTTAGGTACGGGTACGGTTCGACCTGTTATTGAGCATTACAATGCTCAATCTAAATTAATTAAATCGCAAGAAATTGATTTGGATTATAAAGGCAACGAGCGCTATTTAAAAGATGTCGTGATGGTGGGTGGAAAGATTTTTGTGCTTTCCTACTACTATAATCAAAAATATAAGACGACTTATTTATTTGCACAAGAAGTTCAAAAAACCACGCTCAAAATGAGCGCAACACTCAATAAAATTGCAGAGCGCGAAGGCAGCAATAAAACAAAGAACGACTTTTTCCATTTCACGCTGGCTCGAGATAGTAGCAAAATTGCGATTTTTGATTTTCAACCCAGTGGCAACGATAAAGAAGAGTTTTCTGTTTCTATTTTCAATTCCGATTTTGCCGAACAATGGTCTCGTATTTCAAAATTGCCTTACACCAGTAAACGATTTGAAATTGAAGAAACCCAGTTAGACAGCAAAGGGAATTTTTATATTTTAGGTAAAATTTTTGCTGGTAAGGGTGTTGATAAAAGTAGCAACAAAGGCGTTAGACAAACTTTTCAGTACGATTTGTTCGCCTTCAGAAACGATAGTCTTAAAGATTTTGATGAGTATAAAATTATCGTAACGGATAAACTTATATCAGACTTAACATTTAGAACTGCTGAAGATGATGATTTAGTGTTGGCAGGATTTTATTCTGAAAAATCGTCGGTAGGTGTTAAAGGCAGTTGCTTTTTTAAAATTAATGCGCGCACAAAAGATATGACAAGCATTAGCATGCGTCCACTCGATTTTAATTTCATCACTGCTAATTTTTCTGCTAAAGATAAAGAGCGTGCTAAACTTGCGGCGGATAATAATAACAAGTTAGGCGAAGCAGAATTGCTAAATTATAATTTAGATAAACTTATTCTGCGCAGCGACGGCGGTGCAATACTCATAGCCGAGCAATATTATGTGGAAGAACGTATTCGGAATAACAGTCCGTTTTATGGCGGCTACCCGGGTTTTGGTTATGGCGGTTTGAGTAGATATGGTTATGGTTACAGCCCGTTTGGGTATAATAGTTATGGCAATAACGCGCGTCCCGACTATTATTTTCATTACAACGATATAATTGTGCTCAACATTCGTCCGGATGGCGATATTGAATGGACGGCGCGTATTCCTAAACGGCAGATGAGCGTCAATGATTATGGTTTGAATAGTTCGTATGCGCAATGCACAATTGCCGATAAATTGGTTTTTATCTACAATGAAGATGCGCGCAATTTAAAGCAAAATAAAAAGAAACAAATTGAAGAAGAGCCTGATAAAACTTCGGTAGTCGCTGCGGCAGAAGTTGACAAAAACGGAAATGTCACCATTGCACCGCTGTTTGGTAACAATGGTGAAAACATCGTTACGAGACCAAAAATTTGCAGACAAATAGGCAAAAAAGAAATGGCTATTTATGGCGAACACGGTAGAACGTATAAATTTGGAAGCATCGTTTTTGATAGAACTGTTGCGCCAGAATAATAAAATGACTGGAGTAAAATATTAAGCATCTTGAAATTTCTGAAAGATCAATTTCAAGATGCTTTTTTGTTTAAATTGAAATTACAAATTCACGCGTTTACCGAAAATATGATTGAGCGGAATTTCAATTTGCGTCACTGGATCCGTTACAACACCTTTTGAGAATGTTACCTTTTCTCCATCAGGTGTACAAATGGTTAGCGTTTGAAGCAAAGGAATAACAATCCAGACAGATTTTACACCCGATGGAAAATAATTTTGTGTCATTTTATCCGTAATATCTGTCATCGCTTGTTTCGGCGAAAGTATTTCGATAGCGGTAATCGGCGGTTCGGTTAAAAAAATTATGTCGGTATTCCAATCTTCAGGCAAGTGCGGATAGATAGAAATATCTGGTTTGAGTGGTTTGCCGTTGAGTTTAATTTCTAATTCGGGTAAAATATCAAATTTTTCGTTGTAACGTTCTAAATAAGTTCCTATGCGTTGAATTGAACGCGAGTGATTTACCGACATAATTTCTTCAGTTTCGAAATCTTTTATTTCAGGAAATACTACCATATTTTACTTTTATACAAAAATACAGCTTTTCATAAATTAAAGTAGCAATGCTTTAAATAAAAATGCACGCCAATAAATAAAAACAAAAAATATCGCAACTTTTTGTTTACTTTGCACCATGGTACAACGGATTCTCGGGGTTGACCCCGGTACAAATTTTCTCGGCTACGCTGTTTTAGAAATAGAGAATAAGAAATTGTCGCTCTTGACGATGTCTATTCTCACGCTCACGCACGTTGATGACCCGCAAGAAAAGCTCAAACGCATCTATGAAAAAATGCAATGGGTTATAAATACTTTCGACCCGCACGAGATGGCGATTGAGGAACCGTTCTTTGCAAAAAATGTGCAGAGTATGCTTAAACTCGGCAGAGCGCAAGGCGTTGCGATTGCAGCGGGTATGATGAACAACTTAAAAGTTCAAACCTATTTGCCAAAAACGGTTAAAAAAAGTGTCGTTGGAAATGGGAACGCGAGTAAAGAACAAGTTTGCGCAATGCTCGAACGCATTTTAAATCGCCCGATTGAACCAACTTTTTTAGATGCCAGCGATGCACTTGCTGTTGCATTGTGTCACCATTATGGACAATTAAATCCTTTAGCAGGTATGTCAAAAGGTGCTTCTTGGCAAAAATTTCTCAGCACAAACGAAAAAAGAATTTTAAAATAGTTTTACCGTAACTCTACAAAATTTTAACAAAGTTAAAGTCAAATTAAAAACTGTCCACAACATATAATTCGCTAAATCGCCTTTTTAAAGTTTTATCTGACTTAACCAAAATTTTGCGTCACATCTTTTTTAATTTTTTTTTCTCAAAAAGTTAAAAAAAACCAATTTTGCGTCGTTTCTTTGTTCTAACGAACAGCAATTCCAATCCCTCAGTTTTTTCCAAAATTTTAGTTTAATGACAAAACGTACACTTGGCGTAATTGCCGCTTTTATATTTTTTACTGTGGGAGTAAAAGCACAAATGGCTGAACCAGTTAAATGGTCTTTCAAGTCTGAGAAAATTTCTAATTCAGAATCGGATTACGAAATAACGCTCATTGCCGACATCCAAGAAGGCTGGTATGTTTATTCGCAAGAAATTTCTGGACGTGGTCCAATACCGACTAAAATAAATTTTGAGCAAAATCCGAATTTGCAATTACAAGGCAAGCCGATGGAAATAGGCGATAAGAAAGAAATTTTTGATCAGAACTTTAATATTAATGTAACTAAGTTAAGCGGTACGACGCAATTTATACAAAAAGCAATCGTAAAAGGTGGTTTACCTCTTATTAAAGGTCAATTACTTTACATGACGTGCAACGGTCAAGTTTGTCTTCCACCTAAAAGAATAAATTTTGATGTCATTTTAAAATAAGTGATTTAATGCTGAGCAAAGTGCACGGAGTGAGCCTTTCGTATGATAATAAATAGATTTTTTACACTAAGTCATATTTTAGTGATAGCACTTTTAAAACATTAAAAAAAGCAGAAGTTTTCTACTTCTGCTTTTTACTTACACGCAATTAAAAAAATTAAGCAAACATACTTATCGCTTTTGATGCTGATGATAATGCTTTACCCAAATGTTTAATTTTAGTCGCTTCTTCGCCATGTGCGCTATCCGCAGCTTTTGTAGTTTCTGTACCTAATGTCGCCAT
>JAYVVO010000228.1:0-5101 GCA_043786955.1 Saprospiraceae bacterium | reverse complement strand
AGAAAATGGAATTAACAAACAACATGAACATCCTGGCGCCGTATGAGTTTAGAAAGGAAGGAAATTTCTATGGTTTTTTAACTGATAATCATGCTGTTATCAGGTAAATTTTTGGTAATGCTGTCTGAACACAGCCATAATAATAAAAAATGCGCAAAAATTATTTTGCGCATTGTCCTATTCATAGTTCCCAATTCCTTACTTCCCGTCTTGCTTAGCAAAAACGCGTTGCAAAATATCGTTCGTGCGGAGGGATTTATCGGAACGAATGGCGCGTTCTTTCTTTTCAATTTCAGAAAACAAACCTGCCATCGCTTGACGCGTAACATAATCGTCAAGGCTTGGATTGACGCGAGTCACTAAAGGAATTCTGTTATACGCGTTCACAGCGTCACTCCAATATTTGCGCGCACCAAATTCATCGAGCGAAGTTTGAACGGTTGGCAAAAAAGCTGCGTACAATTGATCGTTCGTCGTTTTTTGCAAATATTGCGTCGCTGCATTTTTATCGCCCATTAAAATAGTGATTGCATCGGTGATAGTGAGTTTTTGAACGGCATCAATAAAAATAGGTTTTGCTTTTGCTGCAGCCGATTCTGCACCCGCATTAATTTTTTGAAGAATTAAACTTTCAAACTGATTGAAACCTGGAATAAATTGCAACTTGTCTGTAATTTGACGCGCTTCGGGCGGAAGTAAAATTTTATAGGGCGAATTAAAAAAACCGCCTTTAGCCGAAAGCAAATCGCTACCTTGTGTGGCACCAATTGTTAAAGCTGATCGCAAACCATTTCCAATATCTTCATTGGTTAAAATTCCGGCTGCATTCGCGGCTTGCTGTAATGCGGCGCACGCCATGAAAGACACAGAAGTATAAAAAACGGCAAAAGTAACTGAGAGAACAATAATAAATTTTTTCATGATTTTCGTATAAATGTTAAATTTAAATGACAAAACAATAACACAGGCTTGTAAATTTTAGTGGTTAATAAAATCCTAAAGTTCAAATGTAATTTAGCCCACAAATTCTTTTAAACATCTGTTGCAAAGGCAACCTTTATGTTGCAAGCTCAACATCTCGAAAGTACGAGGATGAATTTTTTCGCGCAGCTCCATACAACCACAATCGGCGTTGAAGTTGTTTGTGTTCCTGCCGTAACAAATCATTGGGCGTTTACAACGCGCACATTCGCGGGCAAAATATTCTTCTTCTTCGATCACTGAAGCTGCCACTAACCCACCGACGGGCGGGTTTTTTTTCTTAAGTCGAATTTTTACGCCTTGAAGAACGTGAAATTGTTTTTTCAAGGCATCAATAATATTAAAAACGACGGATTCTATAAGCGGTTCCCGTTTTTGCATTTCAAAGCGACAGACATCGTAGAGCGTTTCGTAATTAATAGTACCAATAATTTTTTCTTCGCCACCATCCTTATAAACCATCGCATTACTCACATCGGTGTACAAATAGACATCGAGGACAAAATTATTTCCAAAAACTTGTTCTTCTGGGTGCGTACCGTGATACGCGTGAAATTCCATTCCTTCTAACGCAATGTAAGACATTTTAAAAAAATTAAGTTTGGAAAAGAATTACCTCAAAGACCACATTTCTTTGTAAATTCTGCCGCTTTCGGATTGTTTGTCGCTTCGTAGGCTTGCGCCAATAAGCACGTTATGCGTATATCTTTTGGATTATCAGGTAATATTTTTTCTAATCGCGCGATACATTTATCGTATTGACCTGTTTTAATGGCTAACCGACCGAGTTGTAAATTAATAGCCACATTACTCGGATATTCTGTGTCGAGTTCGCGGAGGATTAAAATACCTTTCATGGGGTCAGAAGGCAACGGATTTTCTGTGTAGCACAAAGCTAAATTCATTTTATTTTCCCATTTTTTAGGGTTTAAATCAAATGCTTTTTTGAAACACGCTTCCGATTCCGTAAAACTTTCGTCTCTCAATGTGCCAGCTTCTAATTTTTTAGCAGCCGTAAAAAAATTAGCACCCGCTAAAGACAGCGTTTCTTCGGTCAGTTCTAAGTCGGCAGCTTTTTTAGCAAAATAAGCTGCCGCCAAATCAAATCCTGATTTATACCACAAACCAGAAAGCTCTTTGAATTGCGCAGCGTTCATCTGCTTCAATCCGTTGGGCATTAAAGGCTGAATTTTTAATTTGGTGCTATCGGGTAATTCTGAAAATACTTGCTGTACGTAAGTATCTAAACTCTCAGTCGCTGTAGCTTTTTTTTCTTTGACGGTGCTAACAACTTTTACGTCTAAAAAAAGGAACATTCCAAATGTCACTACCACTGCCGATACAATCACGATTAATGCTTCCTTGTTCATTTTTAAAATTTAATGCGCAAATTTAAGCAAAAACTATTCAAGTATCGGCATCAGTAAATTATTCTTCCATCTCTTTGATAGAATCTTTCGGCAAGGCAGTTACGCGAGTTTTTACGTGCTCCATAAAAATTTTGGCTGGCTTAAATGCCGGAATAAAATGCTCTGGAATTTGTACAACTTTTCCGCGTTTAATGTTTCTACCTACTTTAGCAGCGCGTTTCTTGATGATGAAAGAACCAAAACCGCGTACATAAACATTTTCGCCATCGCCTAATGAATCGCGCAATTCTGAAAATAAATGTTCAATTGTAACTAAGACATCAATTTTTGCATACCCCGTTTTTTCAGCAATTTTAGTGACTAAGTCTGCTTTCCTCATAAAAAAAAATTTGGCATCGTTGAATTAAAAATATAAGTATGAAAAAATGTTGTAGTGTTATAAATTACAAAGATCAATTTTTAGGTCTTACAAAAGTAGCTCACAAAGATACACAAATTAAGGACAGACAGTCAAAAAAGAAATGTTAACAGTAGAAAAAATTTGTAAGAAATAAAAATTGACTAATCCCCAAAAAATAAATACCGGAAACCGTTGACAAACAAGGGTTTTTATATTTAGTTGTAATGAAGACGCGCATTTATACGAATGTAACAAACGCATCAAGTTAATAATAAACAAATAGAATTTCATCAATTTTCCGTAAAAAAATAACAACAGTATACGCAATTAGTTTACAGTTTTATAAACTTTCCATTCGCAGTAATTAATTGGCGATTAATTTGTAATTTTGCTCAAAAAATATATGCTATTTTCAATGACGGGTTATGGTAGAGGGATGCGTATCTATAACCAGAAAACAATTATTGTAGAAATCAGAGCCCTGAACGCTAAAATTTCCGATACGCGGTTTAAAATGCCCATCAATTATAGAGAGCGCGAAATGGATTTGCGTCGTAAAAGCAGCGAGGCTTTAGAGCGCGGAAAAGTAGATGTATCGTTCATGGTAAAAATTGGTGATAGCACCGATGCGACCATGATTAATCATTCTTTGTTCAAAAGATATTACGCGGAACTGGAACAGTTGCAAAAAGAATTAAAAATCCAAAACTCGGGTGATTTAATGCAAACCATTGTTCGGTTGCCGCACATTGTCGCCGATGAAGAAGAATCTGTCACAAATGAAGAATGGATTGTTGCTTCGGCTGCTTTCGACGACGCGATGAAAGATTTTATGGCTTTTAGAAAACAAGAAGGCGACGCGATGGCAAACGATTTGTCTTCGCGCACATCAAATATTTTAAACTATTTAGAACTAGTTAAACCTTTTGAGCAAGAACGTATCACGCGATTGCGTGCACGATTGCAACAAAATTTAGAAGAGCACTTTAAAGCAGAAAATTTAGACAACAACCGTTTCGAACAAGAAATTTTGTACTATTTGGAAAAAATGGACGTTACAGAAGAAAAAGTGCGCCTTTCGCAGCATTGCAAATATTTTGATGAGACGTTGAAAGAAACCAAAAATGTATCGAAAGGTAAAACGCTCAATTTTATTGCGCAAGAAATTGGGCGCGAGGTTAATACACTCGGCTCAAAGGCATACTCCGCCGATATTCAGCATTTGGTAGTGAAAATGAAAGATGAGCTTGAAAAAATTAAAGAAATGGTAGCTAATGTTGTTTAAAATAAATTTAAATCGTGACGCAATTAAATAAAAATGGAAAATTAATAATTGTGACCGCACCTTCGGGTGCTGGCAAAACGACTATTGTCCACCATTTATTAAAAACTTTTAAGCAATTAGCTTTTTCAGTTTCTGCAACAAATAGACCCAAACGTTCAAATGAAATTAATGGTAAAGATTATTATTTTTTAGACACCGAAACTTTTAAAGCTAAAATTAATGCGCATGAATTTGTGGAATATGAAGAGGTTTATGAAAACAGATTTTACGGTACATTAGTCGAAGAAGTTGAAAAACTTTGGTCGGAAAATAAGTGTATCGTTTTCGATGTAGACGTAAAAGGTGCCCTTACTCTAAAAAATAAATTTAAAGAACAAGCACTTGCCATTTTTATTGAACCACCCTCGAAAGAAGTTTTGTACACGCGATTGAAAAATAGGAATACAGAAACAGAACAAACTTTAGCTCAGCGCATTATTAAAGCGGAGGAGGAATTAAAATTCGCCAGCGCATTTGATTTTAAAATTGTGAACGATACACTCAAACACGCACTCGAAGAAACTGATACACTCGTAAAAAAATTCTTATAAATGGCAATTTCGACGCAAATAACTCACGGCATAAAAGTAAGCGCGGAAGCTTTTTTCCAATCGGAGATGAGCGCGCCTGAAAATAAAAAATTTGTTTTCGCTTATAGAATTCGCATTGAAAACATGGGCGTACAAACTATGCAACTCTTAAGTCGCAAATGGTTAATTTACGACTCGAATGGAATTGTTAAAATGGTAGAAGGCGATGGTGTCATCGGTAAACAGCCCATTTTAAAACCCAACGATGTTTATGAGTACATTTCAGGCTCGCAGCTATTCACCGAAATTGGAAAAATGGAAGGGTTGTATTTTTTTAAAAATGTTGATACGCTCCAAGTATCAGAAGTCGTAATTCCCAGTTTTATTCTTACGCCGAGTTATAAACTGAATTAACCTCTGCCTTTTAATTACGGCTTAACTATTTTTTTAGTGATAACTTTTTTTCCTATAACCAATTGCACAAAATAAACGCCAG
>JAYVVO010000227.1:0-1695 GCA_043786955.1 Saprospiraceae bacterium | reverse complement strand
CAAATTTAGTTGTTAGTGTTACAAGCGATACAGTGGTGACATTGAAATGGCAAAAAACTTCAGCGACATCAAAAACCGAATTAGAAATTTACAATTTGGACGGTGCACTTATAAAATCTGCACTCATTTATGAATCAGTTTTGGTTTATAAAGATTTGCCGAAGTGTCAAAAATTTGTAGCGCGCGTAAAAACACAATGCGATTCAACGCATCAAAGCGCGCCATCAAATTACGTTACTTTCGAGACTACACGATGTTCTTCACCAGTTTGCAATAAAGTTTCTCGATTGGCTTTTGTCGGTGTAGATACTGCCTCAGCGCAAGGTGTTTGGGAAGCAGCGGGAACAGGAAAATATTACATTGAGTATAAACTTGCTACTGATTCGGTACACGTTTGGACGAAAGATTCTTCGACACAAACCTATATTACGCTTAAAAAATTAAAGAAATGCGCTACTTATGTCGTACGTGTACTTTCCGTCTGCGGAACTAAATTAGATACAAGTGCGACAGTTAAATTTTCGACTACTTGCCCCGAACCTATTTGCGTTCATCCGTATGGTATTCGTTATAAACTAACAAATGATACCGCCGCGACCCTTTATTGGTGGATAAAAGGCGCGAAAAATTTTGTACTTCAGTATCAACCGATTGTTGCTCCCAATTCAAATAATTGGATAACTGTATCAGGTGCCGATTCATTCACAGTAATCAAAGGTTTAAAATCTTGCACAGCGTATCAAGTGCGTTTGCGCGCCCTGTGCGATTCTATAAATCCTGATTGGTTGTATTTTGCTTTCAAAACAACTGGAACTTGTCCTTTACCAACGGGTTGCTATAAACCTTCCGATGTAGAAGCGCGATTTGTTGGCGATAGCACTTTTGTTTTCTGGAATTACCCGATAGCCTCATCCGCATCTTTACCAACTTTCGAAATTCAGTACAAATTAAGTACCGATGCCAATTACGGAGCCACAATTAAAGCCACGTCAGTATTTACAATTTTGCGAGGATTAATAAATTGTAAATCTTATACCTTGCGTGTTCGCGCCATTTGTTCAACAACAACTACAAGCGATTGGATGGAATATAATTTTAAAGCAGGTGCGCGCTGTTTTGGTATTGATGGTAGCGGGGTAACAAGTTTCGTAAACACAAATGCTTTGAATCCAGGAACTGTTTTAGTATCACCGAATCCAGGTTCTTCTACTGATCCTGAAGTTGCGTTTGAATTAATGCACGCGTCGAATGTTTCTATTAAATTATTTAATTCAACGGGCAGTGCAGTTATAATTAACAACTTAGGGAATTTAAACGTTGGCACTTATTATCAGAAATTAAACAATGCCTCCGATTTAAGTAACGGATTGTATATCATTTCTGTTCAAGCAGATGGCGAAGCACCGATTACGACGCGATGGATTAAATTATAAAACGTTGGTTAAAAGAAATAAGGGCAGAAAATTTTCTGCCCTTATTTCTTTTATATTTTTTGATTTTTTTACTGTAAAAGCCCAACCAATTCTTTTACTTCGCGTAAAGTTTCTCGCGCAGTCTCACGAATTTTAGCGGAGTTGTCGCGAATAATCTCTTTCGTTTCCTCTGCATTGTGTTCAATGTGCATGAGCCTTTCTTTAAATGGCGCAACTAATTCTAAAACTGCTTCTGTGACAGCACTTTTTAAATCGCTGTATC
>JAYVVO010000226.1:0-1700 GCA_043786955.1 Saprospiraceae bacterium | reverse complement strand
CTACGCGCGTGGGCAAAACGTGCGAGATTACGCGCGATCAACTGCGCAACTATCTCAACAAAATTTATGTGAACGAATGGGAAATCGGCGGCACGCTTGACTTGCCCGTCTCGACTAATACAGATAATAGTGGCAACACAAAATCGGCGCAATATTTTGTTATTCACGATACAAGTTTTCCGCGCTATGGTCAGAACGCATTTCCAGATAATATTGACGACGAGAGCTGGGAATGGAACAAAATGAATCGTTGGTTTGCCAACGTGACGCATATTTTTGTTAATCGCATCGGCGAATCGAAAACGATTACACCTTTCAGCGACGGCATTACTGCTACAAAATTGGAACGTTATGTTTTAGGCGAAACTGCATCGAAAGGTTTGTATCTTCACATTGAACTCATTCAGCCGCGCGCTGTCATGAAAGGTTTTGGAAGACACAACGACGCGGATGCGCCTGAACCTGGGTTCACAAAAAAACAATACGATCGTTTAGCTTTGCTTTATATTACGGCGTCTGTTCGTAAAGGTGCATATTTAATTCCTGGTTTTCACGCTTGCGTGGATCAAGGAATTCGTAATTCGCACGACGATCCGCAAAATTTTGAATTGCCACTCTTTTTTCAATCACTCAATGAAACGTGGGCAGAAATTGATAGAATTAATAAACCATAGTGAGCTATCAGCTTTGAGCTTTGAGTTACTAATCGAGAGTAGAGCTTGTGGCTAATAGCTCAAGGCTATTTAATTATCGCCACGGGCATATTCAAATCGTAATTACCTTTTAGCATTGGCGTTTGCACTTTACCAATAGTTTTTGCATATGCTATGACTTTATACTTTACGTAATCGAAGAGTTCTTTTAAAGTAATTTCACCGTCGTTATTCGTGTTTGCCTCGCCATTCAATCCTTTGAGTACAAAATAAGTAAACACACTATTTTGTAAAGTATTTACTTCGAGCGACTCTTCATCGGGTGCGCACGAAAGCATATAAGCTGTTCCAGAATTAGAATTATTTAAATCGCTATAAAATTTTTCAGTGTTTGCTACTTTATTTGTGCTTGCATTTAATCCCTTAGATGCAATATAACTACCTGCATAACACGCATCGGCGATAATTAATTTATGCCGTGCAGGACACTTAGACATCAAAGTATTAATTTCTTTGTGATACAGTTGCAACATCGCGCCGTCATAATCGGTCGTTAAAAACGAGCCGATTAAACCATGACCCGAAAAAAACAAAATGGCTAAATCATCGTGCTGCGCTTTGTAAAACAAAGATTCAATATTTTGAACGACGGCTTTTTTTGTTGCGGCATCATCCGTGATGACGCGCACGTGTTTTTCATCGAGCGCACCACCATTCGGACTTTTCCAAAAAGCAAACATACCAAAAGCATCGTTATCAGGATATTTAATCGGCGGAACCGTTGTATTTTCATATTCGGCAACGCCAACCGCTAACGCCCAAATTTGCGGTGTGGACTGCGGAGCGGTAACTATGGAATTAAGTTTTAAAGGAATTAGTTTTTGTTTTGGCGTTTCGCCAAAACTTGCATCAGGTGTTAAATTACCAAAGGTAATTCCCGGTTGAGAAGGTTCTGTAACAGCTATCGGATTTGAATCATCCGATAAGTTTTTTAATTTGCTGTATTCCCAAGTGCCAGAAATGGTTTGCGCGTCTGCTAATGTTAGC
>JAYVVO010000225.1:0-1702 GCA_043786955.1 Saprospiraceae bacterium | reverse complement strand
GTGTTGAAGTAGATAAAAATACAGGAGCAATTACGGTGCAAGGTAAATCAATCAAAAAAATTTTGTTTGAAGGCGACGATTTAACGGGCAGAAACTACCAATTGCTTTCGCAAAATATGCCCGCTGATGCAATTGATAAAATTCAATTGATTGATAAATTTGTAGAAAATAAACAGCTCAAAGGCATAAAAAATTCGGAGGATATTGTCATCAACGTGACGCTGAAAGAAAATAAACGCTATTTGCTTTTCGGCACATCGGATATTGGCGCAGGAAATGACGACAGATATTTAGGCACGTTCAATATCATCGGTGCATTCCGAAAATTTAAAACACTTACATTTGCAGGTTATAATTCCGTTGGTCGGCGTTCGAGCGCAGATTTGCTCAACAGATTGGATTACAAAGAAGAAGGCGAAGCTGTAGCGCAACACGCGTTGTTGAAAAGCACTAACAATTCTATTATTAATTTTGGTGACGCACCAAGTTTAGGTATTAATTCGCAAAGTTTGCGATTTAATAAAGAATTAAAAGCAGCATCGCTTTTTACGTACCGACCAACAAAAACGCTTTTGTTAAAAGGTGGAATAAATTTTACGAACGATGCTGTTACATCGTTCGTCAGTAACGATCAAAAATTTTTATTAGCCGATTCTTCGTTTGTTTTGACGGAGCAAATTATAAATCAATCGAAACCGACAATAGTTGAAACACATTTTGATGCACAACTCGACGCAAGCGATAAATTATTGCTGCGCTACGTATTCGATGCGCGCAAATCGCTGATTAATAATTCTGCGCAAACGCTATCGAATGCGAACAACATTGCGAATGTTTTGAACACCGATATTTTGTCGTTCGCAAACACTTTCGATTTAACGCAAAGACTGAATGACAAACAAGCACTCACTGTTAATGCGAGTTATATTAAAGACGACAATAAACAAAATTATACGCTCCATCAAGTTTTGCCACGCAATGCGCCGCTGCTAAATTCATCTGTTGATGCACTCACGCAAAATATTGCACGACCACTCTCCTACTACGCTTTTAATGCGCAGTGGTTTTATGCAAATAATGGTTTGCAGTTGGCAATTTATTCTGGCTTTGTGCAGCGCGACGAAAAAATTAATTCACAACTCAATGCCTTCAACAAAAATTCTGAAGTTGCTCTGCCCGATTCATTCGCGAACAATACCGTTTTTAATCAGAAAAATTATTACGTTGGTTTGAATTTTAAAAAAATAATTTACGGTATCAGTTACGGCATTGATATTTCTGGCGGTGTGCAAAACACCGTTATCGAAAATAGATTATCAAAATCAGGTTTGTATGTTTTGCCAACGCTTCAATTGCAAAAACGATTCAGCGAGCGCAGTAATTTATTATTTTCTTATGGTTTTAATGTGGGTTTGCCACAAACTACAAATTTAGCAAACGGTTATATTTTGAAAGATTATAGAAATCTTTCTCGCGGTAGTTCTACTTTCGTAACGCAAAATTCAAACACTTTCGTCGCCTATTATAAATTTGGAAATTTTGAAGATAGATCTACTTTTTACGCCAATATTTTTTACACAAACAATAACGGCGGTTATAGAAGTGCATTCACGATTAACAGCGATTATAATTTAAGTACGCAAATAGAAAACTTTTTACCTTCTAATTCTACGTCTGTTCGGATTGGTTTAGATCGGTATCT
>JAYVVO010000224.1:0-1708 GCA_043786955.1 Saprospiraceae bacterium | reverse complement strand
CAAAAAAATGAATCACCGATTCATAACTTTGAAATGGATAGTACAATAAATGGTCGCGTTCTTGTATTTTTTTAAAAATTTCTTCTGGCTTGTTCTCGAAAGTTTCGTATTTAATCGGTGGAAGGGGTTTATTTTTGAGTGCTTCCATGCCAAAATCTGGAAAACTACTAAAATCCGAATTATTATGATAGCGACCTTCGGGCAATAAATCTATTGGTTCGAGTTCAAAAGTGTCAGTTAAAAATTCAAGCAACGAACGCGGCATAGACCTATCGTAAATAAATCGCGAAGCTGGACCAACGTTTCTTTTTTGAAGACTCTCACGCACTTTTTCAATAATATTTCCTGAAAATTCATCGTCAATATATAATTCTGCATCGCGAGAAAGTTTTATTGAATACGTATCAACGATATCGTAGCCTGGAAATAACCATGCAGCTGATTGCCGCACCATATCATCGAGCATAATAACTTCGTGACGACCAACACGCGAAGGTAATTCGATAAATCGGGGTAAATAATCGGACGGGACTTTTATAATCGCATATTCCGTTTTAGCCGTTAATCGCTCTTTCGATTGTAAAATAATGGCTAAGTACAGCGCGCGATTATTTAAAAAAACGCGAATCTTATCTTTAATTAAAATTACAGGTTGCACATAAGGCAACAAATTTTCCTTAAAATAGTCCTCAACGAATTTTTTTTGGTCTTCGTTCATTTCCAAACGACGCATTAAATAAATATTATTTTGGCGTAATTCAGGAATAATATGGTCGAAGAAAATATCCGAAAATTCTAAAAGTTGTTTATTGACTATTTTAAAAATATCGCGCAAAAGTTTTTTGGGTTCGTAAGAAAGTTCGCGCTTAGTACGTTTACTCACTCGAATTAAGTTGCGATGTTGCGCTACACGCACACGATAAAACTCATCAAGGTTAGATGAGTAAATCGCTAAAAAACGGATACGCTCAATCAGTGGCACCGATTTATCTTTTGCCTCTTGCAAAACGCGATAGTTGAACGATAACCAACTAATATCGCGTTGAACCATCGGAATTGTCGATATTTTTTTTTGTACTGATGCTGCGATTTCCATTAATGCTCCATTAAAAATTAAGAATTTAAGATTAAAAATTAACGCTACTTAACTCTTAATTTTTAGTTTTTCATTAATATTACCGTGCAATATTACAAAAAATGGTGTGCTGTTTTTAGGTAAGATGCTTTAAACTGTTATTAAATTTTCAATTTTATTAAAAATTTCGCGTTTACCGCTATTTTTGCCGTTCAAAGTCCAAAGCTCTTCGCTCAAAGCAACAGCTAATTACTGGTTATTTAATATGAATGTTTATAGGTCACTGGAAAATTTACCCCGTTTCGAGCGAAGTATTATCACTATTGGTTCTTTCGATGGTGTACACACAGGTCATCAAAAAATTCTATTTCAACTGACAGATTTAGCTGCCGTCCACAAAATCCCAACCGTTGTAATTACATTTGAACCGCATCCGAGATATGTTTTGGCGCAAAACGATAACGAAATGCCAAAACTTATCACTTCTTTGGACGAAAAAATTAGACTGATAGAATCGCATGGAATAGATAATGTGGTTGTAGTACCTTTCACTAAAGCATTTTCGGAGCAAAGCGCAGAAACGTATTTGAAAGATTTTTTGATCCGACTTTTCAATCCCGCTTTTATAGTTAT